>NZ_DALZYO010000021.1:4567-93631 GCF_031988165.1 Neobacillus sp. | reverse complement strand
ACGCCCGCGGAAAGCGAAGCGCCTGGAGCGCAAATCAACAGACATGTTGCATGAACAATATTATAACAAATTAACACGGTGAAATATTAAAGTGACATAAAAAAATAAAGGCTGTTGAGCTTGTGTTTTTTTTTGCCATTTTGATGTACGACATATTCGAATTACGATAATTGTGAATTCTTTTTGAACTTTTTAAAAATGAATGGTTATTCATTCATTTTTGCGCAAGATTCGACAATTTCTTAAATAGTGCACATGATATATTTTATCCATTAGTGGAAAAGGAGTGAAGGAAAAAAGTTTGTTAAGCTTTGAAAGCCAACTTGGTGTCATTTAGTAAAAGATTGATGATTCTGGAGGGATGTTCGATGGCAGTAAAGGAAAGAGTCTTACAAGAGAACCATAATGTCGCTGCGATGATTGATGTATTAGCGAAAAATGGAGTAATAGCATTGGAGGAATTCCGTTGCTACAATCAGGAAATGGTTGACGAAATCGTTAAGCAGGTAGCTCTAACTGCTCTTGAAAACCATAAGGAGTTGGCCAAGCTTGCAGTAGAAGAAACAAAAAGAGGCGTTTATGAGGATAAAGTTTTCAAAAATATGTTTGCTACAGAGTGTATTTATAACAACATCAGGGATATGAAAACGGTTGGCGTGATTAGTGAAAATGAGAATGAAGGTATGGTTGAGATGGCCGAGCCAGTCGGTGTCATCGCTGGTGTCATTCCAATTACTAATCCTACTTCAACGGTTATTTTTAAAGCTTTGATTTCACTTAAAACGAGAAATCCAATTATTTTTGCGTTCCCTCGCTATGCTCAAAAATGCTGCACGATTACAGCCAAACTGGTTAGGGAAGCAGCGGTAAAGGCTGGTGCCCCTGAGAACTGCATCCAGTGGATTGAAAATCCATCTCACGAAGCCTTTCAAACCTTGATGAAACATCCAAAGATTTCACTCATCCTTGCAACTGGAGGGCCGAACTTAGTAACAGCTGCTTATAGTTCCGGGAAACCTGCACTTGGTGTTGGTGCCGGAAATGTACCTTGTTATATTGAAAAAACGGCCAACATTAAACGGGCGGTCAACGACCTTATATTATCGAAAACCTTCGACAACGGCATGATCTGTGCTTCAGAACAAGCACTTATTATTGATAAAGAGATTTATGAGGAAGTAAGGCAGGAATTATTAACCAACAACTGTTATTTCCTCAATGAAGAAGAGCGGAAAATGCTAGAGAAGATTGCTATAGACCCAAAAACATCTTCACTTAACCCAATGATTGTCGGCTTACCAGCATTTATGATAGCGAAAATGGCAGGGATAAATGTACCAGCCAATACAAAGATTTTAATCGCGGAAGTAGAAGGAGTAGGACCGAAATACCCGTTATCATGTGAAAAATTAAGTCCAATTTTAGCATGTTACAAGGTTAATAGTTTCGCCGAAGGCCTCCTCATTGCGGAGGAAACGTTGGAATATGGAGGTCTTGGTCATTCTGCCGCCATCCATTCGGCTGACCAGGATGTGATTGATAGTTTCGCCGCTCGAATGAAGGCTGGCCGAATCATTGTCAATACACCATCAACCCATGGGGCAATTGGGGATATTTATAACACATCTTTACCGTCCTTAACCATCGGGTGCGGGACTTATGGAGGGAACTCTGTGTCACAGAATGTTGGAGCAGCAAATTTAATTAATATCAAGAAGGTAGCGAAGCGAAGAACAATGACTCAGTGGTTTAAAGTACCGTCACAGATTTTCTTCGAGAAAAACTCTGTACAAACGCTTGCTTCCATTCCAGGAATTTCGAGGGCATTCATTGTTACCAGTGGAAGATCCATGAAAAATGGCTTTGTCGACAAAGTGCAATATTATTTAAAAAAGAATCAAAACAACGTTCAATGTGAGATTTTCTCTGATATCGAACCCGAACCTAGTATTGAAACCGTAATGAGTGGTGCGGACCGGATGAGAAGGTTTCAGCCGGACTTCATCATTGCCTTAGGCGGTGGCTCGGTAATGGATGCAGCAAAAGCGATGTGGCTGTTTTATGAACATCCGGATACCGACTTCAAAAGTTTAACACAAAAATTCTTTGACCCAAGTAAACGAGTCGTTAAATTCCCAACTCTTCGCTGCAAGGCGAATTTCATAGCGATTCCTACTACTAGCGGTACAGGCTCAGAGGTTACAGCCTTTTCCGTTATTTCAGATAGGAAAGCAAATAGGAAATATCCGCTTGCTGATTTTCAGCTGACACCAGATGTAGCTATTATTGACCCGCAGTTTGTGATGACAGTTCCGAAATCTGTCACTGCAGATACGGGCATGGATGTTTTAACCCATGCGATTGAAGCGTACGTTTCCGTTTTGGCGAATGACTATACCGATGGTCTGGCCTTAAAAGCCATTCAGCTCGTATTTGAATATTTGCCTAGAGCCTATCGAGATGGCAACGATGAGCTTGCCCGCGAAAAAATGCACAATGCAGCGACTATTGCGGGAATGGCATTCGCTAATTCCTTCTTAGGAATTAACCACAGCCTTGCCCATGTCCTTGGTGCTGAGTACAACATTCCGCACGGACGTGCTAATGCAATCCTGCTGCCGCATGTTATTCGATATAATTCAATGAAACCAAATAAATTCATGACCTTCCCTAAATATGAACACTTCATTGCTGACAAACGATACGCAGAAATTGCCAAAATGCTAGGTCTTTCTTCAAACACGACGGAGGAAGGAATTGAAAGCTTAATCAATAAGATTGTTGAGATGGCCAAGGAACTGGATATTCCAATGAGCATCAAAGCCACTGGAATCAATGATGAAGAATTCGAAAGCAAAGTAGAGGCCCTTGCTGAAAATGCTTTTGATGATCAAGATACGATTGCCAACCCGAGAATGCCGCTTGTAGGAGAGCTTGCGGCTATTTATCGCCAAGCATATATAGGCGTTTAAGTAATGTTTCTTTTTAAAAATCAGTCCCAGCGCTCTCTGGGGCTGATTCAAAGTATTTAACACTATAAGTAGAAGTTTTATCTTAAAAACCTTTATTACAATACCTTTTTCCGTGTAAATAAGTATGTCAATTACCGAATGTTTTGTGAACAATAAAAAGGTTTTTGTCTAAATACATCGAAATTTCAATTGATTTTTGTTGTATTTTGTTACTGTTTGACAGAAAAGACACCCTCCTATACTTAATATTATGAAAATTGATGAAATATGTCGATAATGGGACATTTACAAAAATCTTTTTTAAAACAATAATTTAAGTGGTTACAACTTCTTCCAACTTAAAAATAGTGAATCCATAAAATGTTTGAAATTGGAAGGGAAAACAAGGAGGGGAAAAATGTGGATTATCAGAAAAAGCCATGGTTAAAATTTTATGATTCCAGAATCAGTGAAGAGGTTTCAAATGAGTATGACTCGTTATTCGACCTTTTGAAGCAAGCGGCAAACATTCATAATGAGAAGCCTGCGCTGACGTTTTTCGGGAAATCATGGAGCTATAAAGAAACCAGAATGATTTCTGAGTGGCTAGCTGCTTCATTATATCGGATTGGGTTTAAAAAGGGTGATCGAATGGCTATTATGCTGCCGAACTGCCCTCATTATATTTTTAGCCTATTTGCCACGTTCAGAATAGGCGGAATCGCCGTCCAGGTAAATCCGATGTATGTGGAAAGGGAAATTGAATATGTTCTAAATGATTCTGAGGCTGAATACATGGTTGTTTTTGAAGCCCTTTACCCTAGGGTGAAGCAAGTTCAATCGAGAACTTCATTGAAAAAGCTTATCGTAGTTGGTTTTGGCGGTAAGAAGGTTGAACTTGCCGAAGGAGACCTTTATTTTGAGGATTTTTTGACACATGACAATGTTATACCTGAAATCCCAATCGACATAAAGGAAGATGTTGCCATCTTACAATACACAGGAGGTACAACGGGGGTTTCTAAAGGGGTTATGCTGACACATCATAATCTCTTGGCCAACATAATTCAGGTATGTGATTTTACTTACAATGCTGTAGACGAAAAACCAGAAAACTTTAAAATTGTTAGTGTTCTCCCGATGTTTCATGTATATGGACTTTCCTGTAATGCTCTTTCAGGGATAAGAATAGGCTGCAATCAGTTAATATTACCTCGCTTTGATGTAAATGAAGTGTTAGAACTTATTAAACGAGAAAAACCATTCCAACTGACGGCTGTTCCAACAATGATATTCGCTTTGAATAGTCACCCTGATTTAGAAGAGAGCAACATTGGTGATATATATTATTTGAGCAGTGGTGGTGCTCCACTTCCTGTCGAACAGGTTAAATCATTTGAGAAGAGAGTAGGTAAACGATTAGCAGACGGCTATGGACTATCGGAGACCGCACCATCAGCTATCTCCACTCCGCCATTTCTTCCGAGAAAATTAGGAAGTGTAGGGATTCCGATACCTGGTACGGAAGCGAGGATTGTAACAGAAACGGCGGCAGGCTATGTGGATGTTCCTGTCGGAGAAGCAGGAGAGCTAATCTTACGTGGCCCGCAGGTTATGAAGGGATATTGGAAACGTCCAGGGGATACCGAGATGGTGTTAAAAGACGGCTGGCTCTTTACCGGTGATATCGCCAAAATGGATGAAGATGGATACTTTTATATATTGGACCGCAAAAAAGATCTTATTATTGCAAGTGGCTATAACGTTTACCCACGCGAAATAGAAGAAGTATTATACCAGCATGAAGGGGTCGAGGAGGCTATAGTTGTTGGTATTCCAGATACTTATCGAGGTGAAACAGTAAAAGCATTTGTGAAGTTAAAAGCAGGATTAACGATTACACCAGACAAACTAATTGCATTTGCAAAAATTAATCTTGCTCCATATAAAGTACCGAAAGATATTGAAATCCTTGATGAGCTCCCTAAATCCTCCGTTGGTAAACTATTACGGAGAATGCTCCGGAAAGAGGAAGAAAAAGTCCAAATCTAAAAAGGAGATATCGTATGCCAATAACAAATGTAAAGGGGATTGAGCTGTACTATGAGGTTCATGGTACGGGCGAACCGCTGTTGTTAATCATGGGATTAGCCCATAACTCTTTATCCTGGAAAAAAAGCCTACCCGCTCTTACTGAAAATTTTAAGGTTATTATTTTTGATAATCGCGGTACAGGTAGAAGCAGTAAACCAGAAATCGCTTACTCAATTGAAATGATGGCTGAAGAAGCAAAGGCTGTTTTAGATGCAGCTGGTGTGGATACAGCACATGTTTATGGTATTTCAATGGGAGGGATGATTGCACAACGTTTGGCACTTATGTATCCTGACCGAATAAAATCCCTAATCCTTGGATGTACAACATCAGGTGGAATCAAACAAGTCCAGCCTGAACCAGATGTTATTATGACCTTATTATCTGGTGCATCCATTCCAACCACACCACTAGAAGCAGCTTGGGCATCTGTTCCTATACTCTACAGCCAATACTTCATAGAAAATCACCGAGATTCCATCGAAGAACACATACAGACAATGATCGAGATTCCAACACCTCCCCATGGGTTCATGCAACAACTTCAAGCATGTCTTGGACATGATACCTATGATGAACTTGAAAAAATCACCAAACCTACTCTAATTATTCATGGTGATAAGGACAGACTTATCCCTGTTGAAAATGGAAAGATACTAGCGGAACGAATCGTATATTCTGAACTATATCTCATCCCTGGTGCTGGACACCTCTACGTGACAGAAGCGCAAGTGGATGCCGATACAAAAGTGATTGATTTCATAAAAAAATACCCAATAGAGCTGGGAACTAATTAAAAATTTCTTTGAGGAGGATTCGAGTAATATGGCTGACAAAAAAGAATATGAAAAAGAACCTATGAAAGAAACTAAAAAGAAAAAATCAGAAGTTGAACCCGTGACAATAACTGAAGCAAAACAGGAAGAAAAGGTAGAACATGAAAAAGTAGATGACCGAGTTCTTTCAACGAAACCGGAAGAAGAAAAGATGGTTGAAAAAGTGGAAGAGGAACAGCTTTCTAGCTTAGATATTCTATGGGGGCATGCATTCGGTGAGATAGACCAATGGGCAAAGCACGCTGATTTCCGTGATGAGATTTTTCTGAAAGAAGCTAAGTACTTTGCTGAAAGCGTGTTAAGAAATCAGGGAAACCTAAAAGATATCGCTGAGCAATTCAATAAGGAATTTGCTGAATGGGAAAGAACTGCTAGAGAAGAATTTTTAATGTCGACTACCAGCCTCCAGCATTTCTTTCCAGTTAAATCCTACGAAGAGATAAATGCGCAAATTGATCAAATCCAAAAGAAAACTATGTCAATTCTTGCTACTCCATGTCAAACCTTAACAAAAAATCTGACAATGGAAAAATATCTGGAAATCATCGACCAATATATTGCACTTCGTAAAAAAGGACGGATGCAATATATTAAAACTGTTAAACAGGCAGGGAACCTAATTTATGAAAATCAAAAAGGCTTTGTAAATCTTTTTGCCAGACAGATCAAAACATTAATGTTTCCATTAAATAAGTACATGGAAAAAACAGAAGAACTTACTAAATCATAAAATCAAGGGGGATACATCATGGCTACAGGTAAAACTTATGATCCATTCGCAGGCTATAAGCTTGTGAGTGAAATGTGGGAGAAACAATTAAATGGTCTTTTATATAAGTTGACAGACAATAAAGAATTTGTGCAAACGGCAAATATAGGTCTTGATGCCTATTCACGTTACCTAGAGAGATTAAGAAAGAATCAAGAGCTTATTGCTGCTTTTATGAATATTCCTACAAAAAAAGATGTGGCAAATGTAGCAAAACTGTCCATACAAGTCGAAGAAAAAATGGACATTCTAGAAGAACAAATTTGGAATTTACAGGATGGCTTAAGCTCATTAAATAAAGGAAATTTAGAAATGTTTCAAGAGACGGTGAAAATCGTCAAGGAAATGAAGACTGAATTTCAAAAAATAGCCAGAGAGGTTTCGGAAACCAAAAAAATGAAAGCAGACCTTCAGGAATTGCGACAAGGTCTTGTGGATATGAAGATTATTCAAGTCAACCTTCAAGAATTAAGAAAGGAAATAGAAGGGATTAAAAGCATAAAGGCAGATATAAAGCAATTGAATGATAGTAAGGAGTCTAATCATATCCAAACGGATATCCAGGAATTGAAGCTTGGTGTCGCAGAGATATCAAATATGAAGACTGATCTTGCCGCGTTGAAACATCTTATCGAAAAAGACAAACAAAAGCAGAAAAAAGAACCAGAAAAAGAGCAGGATAAAGAACTAGTGCTCACTGGAGTAAGCAAATCTAATTAATTCGGAAAGGAGCAAACAGTTAATGAGCACTAAAGCGCTAGAAAGCAACCTTTTACTACCCATAAAAAGGGAAGCTAAACGGTGGAACCAGCTTTATAAAATTATGACCGAGCCTAAGCCGGATATAGTGCCAACACCAAGAGAGTGTGTTTGGAAAAAGAATAAAACAACTTTGTGGTTTCACCCTGCCAAAGAAAAAAAATATGAAACTCCAATATTTTTAGTTTATTCACTTTTGAATAAGGTGTACATTTTAGACATTGGTGAAGGGAGCAGCGTGGTTGGGGGGCTTACTGAACGGGGCTATGATGTCTATCTTTTGGAGTGGGGATCCCCTGGACTTGAAGATAGTGAGCTTACACTAGATAATTATATAATTGATTATTTAGAAAATGCTGTCAAACGAGCATTAAGGCATTCAGGAGCTAAAGATATTACTATGGTCGGATATTGTTTAGGCGGGACCGCGGCAGCCATCTTAACTTCAATAACTAACCTCCCTATTAAAAATTTAGTCCTTGCGGCCTGTCCGGTTGATTTTAGCGTCGGTATCGTGCCAGATAAGTGGCTGGAAGGACTTCAAAATGGACAGCTTAGTTTTGACCGGTTTGCAGATGCACATGAAACGATTCCATCAGAATTTTTGTATTTAATGTTCAGAATGCTTTCTCCAGTTTATGGAAGTCCTAAAATCAACTTAATTACCCGAGCACATGATGAAAAATATGTGGAAAAGTGGCGCCGCATGGACAAATGGACAAAGGATACTGCCTCGTTTGCTGGAGCTGCCTTTAAACAAATGTTTAATGATCTTTATAGAGATAACAAACTTCTAAAGGGAGAATTAATGATTGGCGGCAGGAAAGTAGATTTAAAAAATATTAAGTGTCCGCTTTTCGTTTTCTCCTGTTCGCGTGACAATCTTATATTAGAGCAACAAAGTCTTCCAGTAATGGAGCTTGTTTCAAGTGAGGATAAGACGTATAAGGTTTATGAAGGGGGTCATGTATCCCTAGCATTGACAGGAGCTTTCGCTGGAATTATGGACCCATGGCTTGCTGCACATTCACAAGAAATTCATGAAGTACTCACATAAATGAAGTGTAACAGAATAAATGATTAACGGGAAGGAACCCCATCCATCCCGTTAATCATTTATTAAGAGGCAATTTTTTGTTGTTTGAGGAATTTCCGTAATAGGTAATTAAACCGGTCTTTTGCTTCCAGTTTGGCAATATGGCCGGTATTCCTCAAAATGATAAATTCTGAATGTGGAATCTGTTTGTGCATACAAGCCTGAATCCAGACAGGTAATACGGAATCATATTGACTACCAATAATAAGAGTGGGGATATTTACCCTTGGTAATAAGGATAAATTATTAACTTCAAGGCATGCCTCAAAGGATTTAATAAAAATGTGAGGCTTTGGTTTGAAAAAGTCTCCAAACTTTTCGACTGTGTCTTTATTCCAACTATATAATGCCATTCGTGATAAATACTCAAATTCTTTTCCTGTTGCTGATAATTCAACAAATTTAGCTTTATGTTTTTTTAATAATATACTCTTAATCACGTTTGGGAAATAATGGAATGTGCTAATCAGCATGAGGGAACGGACTAGAGAGGGATCCTGTCGGAAAATTTCCTGTGCCACTGCTCCACCCATTGATAAACCCAAAATGTGAGCGTTTTCAAATCCTAACTCCTTTAATAGACCAATCACATCAGCAGCAAAGTTTTGAATAGTTATACCATCGATTTTTGTACACTCTCCGTGACCTCGTAAATCAGGAATAATCAATTCATATTGATCCGCTAATTCAAATTGATTTTGCCAGCTCTCCTTGACCTCACCTAATCCATGGATCAGTACAACAGGTTCCCCATTACCAAAATGTAAGTAAGGAACTCCCAACTTACTCACTCTAACTTTTTCCATTTTACACCACCTTATATTTTTATTAAGTTTATATCCAAGTTTAGTTTATTGTAAACCTTAATATAATGCATATAATAATATTTATTTATGACCTTGACGAAATATTACTCATAGGTGTAAAATACATATAGGTGAGGTGATAAGAATATGGTAAACCAAGACAATCAAACAGTCAATCCATCCAAAAATTTTGTGCTGCCATTTATTTTATTGCTTCTTAGCAAGGTTTCTCTACATGGGTATGAACTTAGCCAGAAGCTTGAGTCATTCGGGTTTAAGTCGCTCGATCAGGGGAATTTATACAGATTGTTAAGACAGCTTGAAAAGGACGAACTTCTATCATCAGAATGGGATACAACAGGAAGTGGTCCTGCTAAGAGAAGATATTCAATCACAAAAGCTGGTGTTACATACTTAAAAGGCTATGCCAATCAACTAGAAACCTATCAATCACTTTTAGATCAATTCTTCAAAATGTATACCAGTTTCTTTGAGCTCTATATTCCTTCATTTCAGAAGAAGGATCCAATAGAGAAAGTAAATAAAAGTAGGAGGAGGAAGGACGATGGCACAGAAGAAAATTGAAACGGTTCTAGCTGCTGATGAATCAATGATTCCAGCAGCAGAGGAATCGATTGCTACAGGTTCATTTGTAAACACATTTTGGGATCAGTTTGAGCAATCTCGCGAACGTGCACTCAAGCTTCGGGAGAATCGGGAGGACGCCTATATTAATGCATTAAGGGAGTTCATCAAGTTCAATAAGCAATACCGCAAATCAATTGGCAAATTGTATGAGCAAACCAAAAAAACAAACAAAGACATGATAACTGAACTGATGCACCAATTTAATGCCGGCAAAGAAGAATTAAAAGACGAAGCTATTCCATCTAATGACCGAGAAGAACTTAAAATACAACTGAAAGAGGTTTCTGGACAATTAGAGAAACTAGCGCTTACACCATTAAAATCTATTATCAATATGGTCGATCAGTTGGAGGATAATTTTGAGAAAAATGCGGAATCAAATGTAGCCTATGCACGTGAACGCAGAAATGCATGGTTTCGGGTTCGAAAAGAATATGTTAAATTAGCAAGAAATACCCATTTAAACCTTGTCAATCGCGGCAAGAGTGGTCTTAAAGAGCTTGTAAAAACTCAATAGCATTTAATAAATATTAAGGAGAATTAACAGCATTGAATGACAAAAGAATCCTTTATAAAAGTTAGAACCACAATCTCCATCAAAATGAAGAGATTGTGGTTTTTTATTGTCTTTGAACTACGGCTCCAAATTTACAGTTGAAATATAAATGTAATATTTTTATTACTAATTTGGCAATTTTAGATGATATACTTTGAATCAAGACAAAATAGGATGATATTGGGTTTTTTTTGTGATTTTGGTCATACATAAGATGATTAGTAGATTGATAAAATTGCTTTGAGACATAGGGAATTGTCAGATTGTGTAGAATTTGCAGATATTTATTACTAGTCTTCAATACATGAATTCTGTTACTCTTGATAATTTGGATATTAAGAAGGTAGGGAATTAGAGTGAAAAAGAAGCTTATCGTACTTAGTGCAACAATGTTATTGGGAAGTGGAAGTGTATTCTCACTTCCTGCTTTAGATGCAAAGGCAACAAGTCTTAAAAGTATTCAGGAGCAGCGTTCAACTGTTCAATCAAAAATTACAAATGCGAATGACGAAATTTCTCAGATACAAGATGAATTGACTAAATTAACAGAACAGATTAATAGAGTCGAACAAGCAATTATTGATAATAATAATATGATTGCCCAGACAGAAGAAAAAGTAAAAGCATCAAAGGTAGAAGTGGTAGAGCTTGAGCAAGAAGTGACGACTATTAAGAATAGAATCGATAAACGTAATGAAATATTAAGGAAACGTGCAATGTCGATACAGGAAAGTGGCGGAAAGGTTAGTTATATTGATGTCATCCTTGGTGCATCAAGCTTCAGTGATTTTGTTGGCCGACTTGGTGCGGTAGCAACAATGGTAGAAGCAGATCAAGACCTTGTAAAGCAGCATAAGGAGGATCAGAAAGAAGTCGAAAAGAAACAAGCTTCAGTAGAAAAGAAACTGGAGGATTTACAAAGCATGAAAACAGAGCTTGAAGGAATGCAAGCTCAGATATTAGAACAAAAAGAGCAAAATAATCTATTAAAAGAAGAACTTAAGAATAAAGAACAAGAAAAACTTTCTGGAAAGGCTGAATTACAGCAACAAGATAGTTCGCTTGCTTCAAAGGAAGATCAACTTAGAGGATCCACTCAAAATTCAATTGTCTCAAATACTGCTGGTCTAAATGTATCGATACCAACCACATCTAATGAAGCGATTAATATTGTTATCCATGCTGGAAATAAATATATAGGAAATTCTGTTTATGTTTTTGGCGGTGGCAGAAACGCTTACGATGTCGCTCATGGCAGATTTGATTGTTCTGGATTTGTTTCTTGGGCATTTGCCCAGGCTGGGATAAAAGTCGGTGCTCAAACAGATATTTTGAAAAATATGGGAACAAGGGTATCGTTAAGCGAAGCCCGTCCAGGAGACATTGTGTTCTTTGATACGTATAAAATAGATGGCCATGTGGGTATCTATCTCGGTGGCGGAAAATTCATCGGATCACAAAGTTCTACAGGAATTGCCATAGCAGATATGACGTATGGGTATTATCAACAGAAATTTAATGGGCGTGTAATGAGAATTATCAACAACTAATAAAAATAAACAGAAGCGATGCCTTGCATCGCTTCTGTTTATTGCTGTTTGATTGAAAGTAATTGTTCTAAAAGTGCTTTCGTTTGGAGGAGTTCACCCTCGCTCTTTGGTTCCATTTCGACCTGACCACCATTATTAAAACTTAAATTGAATTGTGGGAGCACCGAGCTATCTGTTCTTACTAAATGAGCCAATAATTTTACATTTTTTAGGCCGATATTACCGGTGGATGGTACATAGTGCTCGCTGAAGCCGGCGTTGGTTATATTTAAGCTTAAGTTACTAAAAAGGGCAGCATCTTTATGGGTCATATCAATTGTAATAAGCCCATTTGGTGTTTGAACTAATTTCTTAATTATTAAGCCTTCTGCTGTAAGATTTTCAAATTTTAATTCCAGCATAGGCAGCTCCTTTTGTTCTGCCGAATTGCCTACCGTCATAGCAGGGTTTTGCATCGTACCTTCCATTTTATTCGCCTCAATAATAAAACCAATAATTGTCGGATTACTAGCAAAACTATCCTTTGTAAGAAGGAAAAGCCCACTAAAAGTTAGAACCAATATGATAATTATCTTAAAAGTATTATTTCTGAGTAACAATGCCATCACCATTTCTACGAATGCTATAAGTATTTTGGATTATTCCGGTAAAACTTCCTTTCCGGATGCAACTTCTTTTTCAGCAAAATGATCTTGATTTGGTTGTTTTATCGAGTCGTTGGTGGCCAGCTCAGGTTTCCAGGCAATCAAGAGTGAACCTCCAATAATTCCAAGAATCGTTCCGATAAGGAAGCCTCCTAATGCTCCCATAATCGATAATACCGACGAGAAAATCGCCAAAACACCAAGAAGGGTGGATAGTCTCGGCATGATATATGAAAGTACTCCCATTAAAAGTGTCAGGCCGCCTAAGAAGAAGCCTACGAATAATATACTTCCTGGGGCAGCAGCTACTTCATATAGCTTCGCAGGCACCCACAAAATGATTAGTCCAGAAAGAATACACAAGGTCGCCCCCGAAAAAGGGCGCCTTGCTCTCCAATTCTTAAACCTTTCACGTTTTGAATAAGTAGAGTTCATTTTTATCATCCTTACTCAATAGTTCTATGATGCCAGTAATTATTTCAATTTTTCAAAGTAAACCTTCATTCCAGGTAATGAAACTGTTTTTTGGAAAAGATATAAGGTTTGCAAATTACCATTTTCAATTGTAATTTTATTAGCACTTTGGGTGAATTCTTTGGCTATAGCCTCTCTAGGGTCTTTAATATCTGCAATGTAATTTTCAGACATTGTAAGCTCTTCAAATTTAGCATCACCATTTACCATGGTAGCTTTTTGAAGTAGGCCATTAATAACAACAGGTTTATCAGAAGTAATGACAACGCGGATTCCAAGAGCTGGGATTGCTTTAGAAATTTCTAAACCATTAATGGTTGCTTTATCAATGGCATTGACTGCAACGGGGTTATCTTTTGTGGTTGCCCCATCAGCAACACCACCATAAAGCTGAAAACCTTCCCCAACCATTTTATCGAACTTTACGGTAAATTCTCCGAAGCCACTTAATGGAGCCGCAACTGCCACACCTGTAATCCCAAAAGTTGCGAGTAACGATCCTAAAAATAAAAAACCACCTAATAATGCAAATACTAGCTTCTTCTTGACTGTTTGCCCTCCGATAATAATTGATTCAGCTGTCATACTTTCTTGCCTCCCTTTTTTTGTTTTAAAAGTGTAAGCGTTTAACCAGTAATTGTAATTGCTTGCACTATTCGTCACAATTTTATGATAAGTAAATAAATTTAGAAATCCCTACATTTGTAGGAAGTTTTTCCTATAATTGGACAAAAAAGAACAGGAGACAACAAAATAACCTAAAAGAATGATAAAAAGCAGGAGTTTTGACATGTCTAGCTGAATTATCTATAGATACAAACGAATGGATAATAAAAAATAATAACAGCTTAGATTTTCCAGGAAGGAGTGTGATGAAAGTGTCGAAGTCATTAAACTACCATATGGACAGTCTCTTAAATGATGCACTAAAAATATTATCTAATTATCAGGAAGACCTTTTACGCGAGTGGGCTCTTACGCTCCAATCTCTTAAAAATACGAACAAGAAATCAGTTGCGGTTTTTGAATTTATTAGTGAATATCTTGTAAGGTTTTTAAGATCAGTCAATGAGGGAACTATTGATATTTATCAGCTTTTGAATGAGATTCAGGATGATTGGTTGGCTCACTTCCAAAGACGTCCGGAACCTGAGGCAATTTTCTTCCATTTAAATCTGTTGGAAAACGCTGCACATAAGGTATTAAAATCGAGGATTGCTTACTCTTCAAAGCTGCATCCTTCGATTCATTATTTATTTTCGAAAATAAGTGAAGTAATGCTTTTTCAATCGGAAAAAGAGAATCATAGCATTTGGAAGGATGCCGTAATTCTCTTTAATGAGTGGATTATCCGTTCGCAAAATTTTCAAGAATCAATCGAAAATATCTGCTTTGGATTTGGTTATTTTCTCCCATTTAAACGAAGTGCTCTATTTAAATTTACCAATAAGGAAAGTATCGGGGTAGGTTTGTATGGACATCATTTAAAGAACGAAGAAGTTCAAGCAATTGCCGAAAGAATTACCAATATCCCGGTGCTCAATCAAAGTCTTGTGAAATTAAAATCTCAAGGGCATGAAATGAAAAATTTTCAGCCAATATATATCCCTTTAGCAGAAAATGATATTCCAGAAAAGTATGTTAAAAAATTTGAACTTTCTTCCTTAATTATTGTTCCGATTTATGTTCCTGAGGAAGGAAAGATCATAGGTGGAGTTGTTTTAGATCAAGGACCGGGAACACATTTTACCCTTGATACTAGTCTTTTTCCTGCACTGATGAAATTTGGACAAAGCTCTGGGGAATTATTATCAAAGTTTATCGGGGCAGATATTAAAAAGCAAGACTTACCCGAAAAGGATTCCATCTCCTTATCTCCAAGGGAAACTGAAATAATTAAGCTTTTGGCAGATGGCGCTTCAACTGCAGAGGCAGCCTTAAAGCTTTATTTAAGTGAATTTACGGTAAGAGATTACATCTCAAATATTATGAAAAGACTGAATGCGCAAAATAGAACAGAAGTAGCTGTTAAAGCCATTCGGATGGGAATAATAAAATAATTTATGCCGATAAGTTACAAAAAAATAGGTTCATAACGACTGTACCACAGAAAAAAGCGTGCCGCTGGTCAATATAAGAGGTTCATAACGACCGTACCCCAGAGAAAAGGGTGCCTCTGGTCGTTATAAGAGATTGATAAATATCGCTCAGACTGTTTAAGAGGTTGCATTTTACATTGTAGAAAAAATCACTGAAACTATTTGTTCATATATTTCGTTTGGAATAGAGAAAGTAAAAAATACATAAGTTTGGAAAATTTAATCTTGCAAATCTGGGTAGTTAATTAGTAGAATAGGAAAGTCATTTACTATTAAACCGTTTAGGTGCATTAAAGTTAGGAGATATGACAACATGGATTTATTAATGATGATTAAAGCAATTATTTTGGGATTGGTAGAAGGGTTAACAGAATTTGCACCAGTTTCATCAACCGGGCACATGATAATAGTTGATGATATGTGGCTGAAATCTGAAGAATTTTTGACTACTCACGGTGCCAACACCTTTAAAGTGGTTATCCAGCTCGGTTCAATCTTGGCTGTGGTCGTCACCTTTAAAGACAGATTTATCGATTTGTTAAGTTTAGGCCGTTTTAACAAACGTGCAGATCAAACGCAGGGACGGCTAAAACTAACTCAAGTAATAGTTGGTCTTATTCCTGCGGGAATTTTAGGGGTCCTCTTTAACGATTATATTGATGATCACTTATTCTCGACGACGACGGTTTTAGTCGGGTTAGTGATTGGTGCGGTATTCATGATTATTGCTGACTTAATTGGTCCCAAAAATCTGAAAACGGAAACGGTTGACCAAATTACCTACAAGCAGGCATTGACAATTGGTTTATTTCAATGTTTCTCCCTTTGGCCTGGATTCTCCCGTTCAGGTTCAACCATATCAGGTGGTGTATTGATGGGGATGAGCCACCGCGCAGCAGCTGATTTTACTTTTATCATGGCAGTTCCGATTATGGCTGGTGCAAGTTTTCTTTCTTTATTAAAAAATTGGGAATATATGACAATGGATTCATTGCCGTATTTTATTGCAGGATTTATAAGTGCTTTTATTTTCGCGCTACTCTCGATTCGCTTTTTCTTAAAACTTATTAACAAAATTAAACTTTTACCATTTGCTATATATCGAATTATTTTAGCAGTGGTCATTTATATTATTTTCTTTTAAAGTATTAGGCAGCTTCACTTAGAGGCTGCTTTTTATATTGTGAAAGATTTGAAATTATTAAACCTAAACCGTGCAGTTTGAATAGGTGAATAATTAAGAATTAGGGTCTGCCACCTAAGCATTTTTTTAAAACCAAACCCTAAATGTCCATCAAAAAATATCTGGAAAGTCAGATATGATTCCGTCAATATTATAGCGCTTTAATAGGTGGACATCCTTATTCTTTCTAACCGTCCAAACCAGTGTTTTGAAGCCATGGTGGTGGATTCGTCTAATTAGCCGTTTATTTATCATTGTGATTTTGGGGTTTACATAGGCGGCATAGGATGAAAAAGATTGAAGTTCTTTATTGGAAAGTCCCTTTACTCCCCTTTTTTTTACTAAAACCCCAATAGGCACAGAAGGCAGGAGTTTATGGAATCGTTTTAATGAGTTTTGGTCAAAGGACTGAACAATGATTTTATCAGTTTCCCCTTTAGTAAGACCTCTTTTTAACAGTTCGTTTGCTACTTTTTCCTCGATTCCGGGATATAAGGAAGGTTTTTTTAACTCGATTAATAATCCGGTTTTCTCGGCAAATTCATCTAAAAATCCACTAAAAGAAAGGATTTTTTCCTTAGAGAACTTTGGATGAAACCAGCTACCTGCATCCAATGCTTGCAATTCTTTTAGGGTAAGGTCCTTAACTTGCCCTTTTCCATTCGTTGTCCGGTTTATCGTTGGATCATGTATGATCACTAATTTGTTGTCCCTTGTCATTTGGATATCAATTTCAAGGTAATCAACACCCAATTCTATTGCTTTCTTAAAAGAAGAAGCCGTATTCTCTGGACAGTATCCAGCAGCACCTCTATGGCCAATTTTTATAGGTATCTGACTTTTAGGAATACGAGTCGATCCTTTTACCATCCGAATTGCCACCATGAAAATAAATAATAGAAGGGATGCAATAGATCTCAAAGTGGTTGGCTCCTATCCATGCTTATTTGTGACAATGGTAAAAAATTCAGACTTAATTGTCAACCTAAAAAAGCAATCATTTTGCATCGAAGTGATTTAGACAGAGATACCGTAGAGATATCAGCCCATTTTTTTCAAAACTTACTAATATGGATATGTGTCTATCGCACATTTTTATCTAGGTGAATAGGATATATAGAAATCAAAAAAGGAGGTAATGTAAATGTCTGGTGCAGCAGTTGGAGTTGGCTATGGCAGCGGATTTGCCCTACTTGTCGTATTGTTCATTTTGTTAATCATTATCGGAGCTTCTTGGGGTTGCGGATTCTATTAAAATAAAAAGGAGGAAATAAATATGTATGGATATGGTGGATATGGCGGTTACGGCTATGGTGGATGTGGCTGTGGTTATGGCGGAGGAGTTGGCTTTGGCGGCGGTTTCGCTTTAATCGTAGTGTTGTTTATCCTGCTAATTATTGTTGGTGCAGCTTGTTTCAGATGGTAATCAAACTAGAAAATAAATAAGCGTACTGTGGAATAAGCCTTTACGCTTTATGATACCCGCTTGATTTACTCAAGCGGGTTTTCAGGTGCATAGAAGGTGGCAGCCTGTTTCCATTTCTTAAATTCAGCTAATTCAGTTGATAATGTTTTAACGGTATAGCCAATAACAGCAGCGTCATCCACTAAACCAAGGCCAATAATAAAGTCTGGGATTAAGTCAATCGGTGAAATAAAATAAAGAATGGCTCCGATGACGGTAATGATCGTCCTAGTTGAGATATTTTTATAATCACCTTTAGAATAAGCTTTAACTAATTCAAATAATAATTGAAGTTTTTCCCAGGTATCTCCCAAGCTTCTTTTTTTTCGGTTCGCTTTTTTTTGGGCTTGTTCAAGCAACCCCTGTGTTTTTTCCTGATTATCAATGTAACCTTTAGCATCATCACTATATTTTCGCTGCTCTTTTGCGAAGAATTCATCTTTACCAAACAAATTGCACACATCCTTTTTGCGGAGTTCATCCTTAGTTTACCACCAAATTAAATAATCCATTAGCTTATTTCGGTTTTTCAATGGAAAAAACCAGGTGTGAACGGAGCACCTGGTTTTTTTATACTATTATCATTAATATCATTGAACATCGATTACTGTCTAGTCTATACAATGTGCAAAGGAAATGTTCGCTCATATTATACTAGGACAGGGGTATTTATGTTCTGATTAGACTTACCTCGTACAATTTCTTCTATTTCAAACCCTTCTAGTGTTTCTTTTTTTAATAGTGCATCAACTATTTGTTCATACTGATATTGATGGCTATTAATTAGCTTTTCTGATTTTTCTAGGCCTTTTGCAAAAAGCTCCTGCATTTTTTCTTCTTGATCCTGTTTGTTGAAGGTTAAGGTGAACCCATCTTGAAGCATACCGGTATCCACCATTTGATCGATGATTTGTTTTGCCTGCTGTACGTCACCGCTAACGCCAATACTATGTTCACCAAGAAATAGTCTTTCGGCAACCCCTCCAGCTAGTACCATTGCAATCCGGTCGAGCAGGTCTGAGGTTGTCGACAAATGCAACTCTTTCGGAATTGGTGCAACATAGCCAAGGGCTTCACCGCGGGGGATGATGGTTGCTTTTCGAACCGACCCAGGCTTGGTAAGGGACGCGACAATTGCATGACCTGCTTCATGAATGGCAACCCTCCGTTTTGTATCAAGATCCTGTAAGGAGCGGGAAGTGCTTCCTAAAATTGTTCGATCAAGCGCATAATCAAGGTCTTGCTTTTGAATCATGTCCTGGCCATTTCGAACAGCTCGTCTGCTTGCTGTTTCAAATAGGGACTGAAGCTCAGCACCAGAGAATCCTGAAGTGCTTTCTGCAAGATTATCTAAAGTAGTTAGGACATCTTTTGCAAGAGATTTTCCTTTTATATGAATGTCAATGATTTCTCTTCTTCCTTTCGTATCTGGAAGTGGAACATGGAAGGAGAAGTCAATTCTTCCTGGGCGTAGGAATGCTTCATCGAGCATATCCTTTCTATTTGTCGCTGCTATAAATAAAATTCCGTCATTGGAGTGGCCGCCATCAAGCTGAACAAGAAGTTCGGTAAGTGTTTTTTCGGCTTCCTCGCCGCCATGGGCTTTCCGTCTGCCGGCAAGTGCATCCACTTCATCGATGAAAATAACTGCAGGACCTTGTTTTCGTGCAGTTTGGAACAAGGAACGGACACGGCTAGCTCCGACACCAACAAATAGTTCATTAAAAGCCGATCCGCTTGCCGAGAAGAAAGCAGCATTTAATTCACGTGCAATTGCTTGGGCTAATAAGGTTTTACCGGTACCGGGAGGCCCGTATAACAGAATCCCTTTTGGTGGTTTAATCCCTAATTTCACAGCACGTTCCGGTTCTTTTAGGGTAGAGAGTGTTTGCATGATTTCTTCTTTCATTTCTTCTCCGATTCCGCCTACATCTTCCAAGGTAATCGATGGAAGCGGACGTAACTTGGCAACACTTTTCTTCATTGAATTATTTAGACCAAAGCCACCTTTTGTTTTTTGCAGAGCAAATGCAGCACCTGCTAATAAAATTATGACTCCTCCCATAATCCATTTTCCGTAAGGACTGCTAGTAGAATAGGAGTAATCAATATTATATTTTTCTACAAGCTTATCAACCATTTGACTGTTTGGCGGAATATGAGAAACAAATTCTGAGTTTCCTACCTTTAAATTTAGGCTGCCGTCGGCTTGTTCAATAAGTGTAACTAATTCCCCATGTTGTTCTTGAATGATTTTCTCGACGGAAGAGAACGGAATGGAGACGGGGTTATTGGTAGTCTGGATAAACCAAACGAATCCAGCGATGCCTATTATTAACGCTGATAACAGCGGAATTAACTTTGAAATTTTCTTTTTACTTTGATTCATTTCCTTCATCTCCCTTTAATAAGGTCATAATTAATTATAAAGGAATTCCCAGTAAAATGGATGTGGGAAACGGTGGAAAGTAATCGTTTCTAATACAAAAAAACACACAAACCTCAAACCATAAAGATAAAGGTTAGTGTGTCATAAAAACTATGATAACAATCGAAGATGGGGAATAATTGGCATTAATACACTTTGAGCAAGTACACCTATGCTAACATTGATACTCGATGCTTTACTCCAATTAAAAACATGAACTTTTTCGTCTTTCCCTTCATACAAAAATAATAGTTGTTCTCCTTCTTCAACAATTCCTATTTTTTTAAATGTAACGTTATTTTGCTGAAGAACGATTTCAAATGCTTTTTGCAATAAATCTAAAGTCGGTTTATCGAATGTAGTAATGTTCATGGTTCCTCCCAAGATTATATGTTATTTAGGCACCTTTTTTAATCATTACCGCCTCCCTTCATTATATTCTTTTCATTCGTTCGATTAAAGAAAATAATCATTATTGTTAAATTGAAATATTGCAAAGTTAACGTTTGCGAGATAAGATTGAAGTTATGGACAAAAATTTTCGTTGTCAAAAGAGAGGAAGACAAGATGGGTACCAATTTTAAACAAGAAGTATTGTCGCGCCGGACATTTGCGATTATTTCCCACCCGGATGCTGGTAAAACGACACTAACGGAGAAATTATTATTATTTGGCGGAGCGATACGCGATGCTGGAACAGTTAAGGCGAAAAAAACAGGGAAATTTGCTACGAGTGACTGGATGGAAATAGAAAAACAACGGGGAATTTCCGTAACCTCCAGTGTGATGCAATTTGATTATAATGGATTCAGAGTCAATATTTTGGATACTCCTGGACACCAGGATTTTAGTGAAGATACGTATAGAACCTTGATGGCAGTTGATAGTGCGGTAATGATTGTCGATTCTGCCAAAGGGATAGAGGAACAAACACTCAAACTTTTTAAAGTATGTCGCATGCGCGGAATTCCGATTTTTACGTTTATGAATAAGCTGGACCGACAAGGGAAATCTCCACTGGAGCTTCTTGCTGAATTAGAAGAGGTTCTTGGAATTGAATCCTATCCGATGAACTGGCCGATTGGGATGGGGAAAGAGTTTCTTGGTATTTATGACCGGTTTAACAATCGAGTTGAACAATTTCGTGTAAGTGAAGAAGAACGGTATATCCCATTAAATGAAGACGGTGAAATAGCAGGAGACCATCCGTTAAAGACATCTGGGCTATATGATCAAACACTAGATGAGATCATGCTCCTAAATGAAGCAGGTAATGAGTTTTCAGCTGAAAAGGTGGCTGCAGGTACATTGACACCTGTGTTCTTTGGAAGTGCATTAACAAACTTTGGGGTTCAAACCTTTCTAGAGTCGTACCTAAAATTTGCTCCGCCGCCAAAGGCTCGTAACTCTTCGATTGGCGAAATTAATCCATTAGGGGAACAATTTTCAGGCTTTGTTTTTAAAATCCAAGCCAATATGAATCCTGCCCACCGTGATCGGATTGCCTTTGTACGCGTTTGTTCTGGGAAATTTGAACGGGGGATGACGGTAAATATTCCACGTTTGGGGAAACAATTAAAGCTTTCGCAATCGACTTCTTTTATGGCTGAAGAACGTAATACCGTTGATGAGGCCGTCAGTGGTGATATTATCGGTTTATACGACACGGGTACCTATCAAATAGGGGATACACTGACGACTGGAAAAGATGATTTTCAATATGAAAAATTACCGCAGTTTACACCGGAATTGTATGTCCGGGTATCTGCGAAAAATGTGATGAAACAAAAGTCCTTTTATAAAGGAATTCAGCAGCTTGTTCAAGAAGGGGCAATCCAGCTCTACAAAACCATCAAAACGGATGATTATTTATTGGGCGCGGTTGGACAGCTGCAGTTTGAAGTATTTGAACATCGGATGAGAAATGAATATAATTCAGAGGTTTTAATGGAACGAATGGGTTCAAAGATTGCCCGCTGGATTGAAGGCGATGTCGTGGATGAGAATCTATCGAGTTCAAGAAGCCTTTTGGTGAAGGATCGTTATGATCATTATGTATTTTTATTTGAAAACGAATTTGCTCTTAGATGGTTCCAAGAAAAAAATCCAAGTGTGAAACTTTACAATCCAATGGATCAGAATGAATAAAACAGCGGCGGGGTTGATCCCCGCCGTTGTTTTATTTTTAAATAATACTGAAAATTCAGACTAATTACCCATAGACGAACCTTTTTGAAAAAAATTACAATAAATACATCCATCGTAATGTATAATGAGGAGGAGATGTGTTGAAAAGAGGGTATTTTTTCACAGGCTTTCCAGGATTCATTTGTAATCAATTGATTCGTGAAGTATTGAAAAAAAATAATTTGCAAGGGAATGTTTTTGTTCTTGTCCTTCCAGGGATGGTTGAAAAAGCGATTTCGGAGCGCCATGCTATAGTGTTAGAACTTGGTATATCGGAGTCATCTTTCACGATCATTGAGGGGGATATTACAAAAAAAGGTCTGCTGAATAACCCTGAAGACCAGTCAATTTTAATGGAAGAGGTTACCCATGTTTTTCATCTTGCGGCTATTTATGATCTCGCCGTTCCTAGGGATATTGCTTATAAAGTAAATGTAAATGGAACGGATAATGTGAATCAATGGGTAAAGGGGCTCCCAAATCTCGAGAGGTATGTGTACTTTAGTACGGCATACGTGGTGGGAAAAAGAGAAGGAACTCTTTACGAGACCGAACTCATTAGACCAGATAATTTTAAAAATTATTATGAAGAAACAAAATATGAAGCTGAGGTTTTGGTTGAAGCCTTAAAACCTAGCGTCCCAATTACCATTATTCGCCCAGGAGTAACGAAAGGTCATTCACATACCGGTGAAACCATTAAATTTGATGGTCCTTATTTTATTATGAATTTTTTAGAACGGTTAAAATTTCTCCCCATCATACCACGACTGGGTAAAGGGGAAGCGTTTGTTAATCTTGTTCCTATCGATTATATTATTCAAGCAACTTCGTATCTCGGTTTTTTAGATAAGGCTTCTTGTAAAACTTATCATTTAACGGACCCGCATCCATACCGTGCATCAGAGCTTTATGAGATTATGATGAAGGAATTACTTAATAAACAGCCAAGAGGCATGATTCCATTAACACTTGGTAAATGGTTTTTGTCGATTAAACCAATGAGAAGATTTCTTGGGGTTGAGAAGGAAGCACTTGATTATTTTACGTGGATGGGTCAATTTGACTGCACCCAAGCAATCAACGATTTGCAGGGTTCGGGAATTAGCTGCCCTGACTTTAAAGAAGGAATCAAGCCGATGACTAACTTTTATTTAAAGCAAAAAGACAACCCAAGCTACCACATTAACATATTATAAAGAGGGTGTGTATTCATGAAGGTAGCTCCTGAAAAGCTTAAGGTGATTGCCCCAGCAACAGGTGAGCAAATAGGGGAGATAGACGAAACTCCCATTAGTCAAGTGGATAATTTTTATCAGAATAGCAGATTTGCATTCCATCAATGGAGTCAGTTGAATGTGTCGGAAAGACTTGACTACCTGCAAAAGCTAAAATTAGTAATCGTTGAGCAAATGGATGAAGTGGCTAAAGTGGTTGCTAAAGATACGGGCAAAGTATTAACAGAGGCTTTAATAGCCGACGTCATGCCCAGTATTGATGGAATTGATCATATTTGTAAGCATGGTGAAAAAGTCCTCAAAAGACGGAAAGTGAAGACCTCCATATTATTAATGGGGAAAAAGTCGTATATCGAATATATGCCTAGAGGAGTCGTTTTAGTTATTTCTCCTTGGAACTATCCATTTCAGCTTGCCATGGTGCCGATCGTAAGTGCACTTGCTTCCGGTAATACGGTGATTTTAAAGCCCTCGGAAGTTACTCCGCAGGTTGGCAAATGTATGGAGGATTTATTTTCAAAGGCGGGATTTCCTGAAGGAGTTGTTCAAGTTGCCCATGGTGGCAAAGAGGTAGGGGCAGCATTTACTAATGGAAAACCGGATTATATTTTTTTTACAGGCTCTGTTCGGACTGGGAAAATCATTCAGGAAGTAGCTGCAAAGCAATTAATTCCTACAACCCTAGAGCTTGGTGGCAAGGACCCGATGATTGTGTTTGCTGATGCCCATTTAGAAAGAGCGGCTAAAGGAGCAGCATGGGCTGCGTTTACTAATAGTGGTCAAGTTTGCATGAGTGCAGAGAGATTGTATGTCGAAAAAAACGTATACCACTCTTTCCTTTCCCTACTAAAAAAAGAGATATCGGCCCTAAAACAGGGGACGGATATAGACGCAGATGTAGGGTCGATGACGTTCCCAGCACAAATACAAATAGTTAAAGAGCAGCTGACTGACGCTTTAAGCAAAGGAGCTGTGTTAGAGGCTGGTCTGCCTCCTGAGAAATGGGAGGATGGAATGTTTCTACCATTAACCGTGGTGACCAATGTTAACCATGACATGAAAATGATTCAGGAAGAGTCTTTTGGACCGATTATCCCTGTTATCCCTTTTGAAAGTGAAGACGAAGTAGTAGCTCTCGCGAATGATACGGTTTATGGATTAAATGCCAGCGTGTGGACCAAGGATATCGATAAAGCACGTAGAATAGCCTCAAAGCTTGTTACAGGCGCCGTAGTTATTAATGATGCAATTATTAGTATTGCCAATCACGGTCTCCCTTTTGGAGGAGCAAAGCAAAGCGGCATTGGCAGGTACCACGGGGAAGCAGGTCTAAGAATTTTTTGTCATGAAAAGGCGATTGTTGAAGATAGTGGAAGGAAAAAGTCGGAAATTCATTGGTACCCTTACAAAGGGAAATACCCGCTCTTTTTAACATTGTTAAAAAGCTATTTCCAAAAGCAACGGAATTGGCTAACGTTTATAAATAGTTTTCTAAGTATTTTGAAGAAGAGTTGAAAGCTAGGAAATTAATTTGTTGAAGTACCTGTTAATTTGGTAAAAAACTGGGTAGGCTATATCGAAGAACCAAAGTTATTTTAAATATTGCCTAAAAAAAGCGAGATTGTTCAATGAAAAAGATGAGCAGATTAGAAGCTGTGTTATGGAATATTGCCTTTCCTGGTTTCAGTCAATTATTAACAGGCCATTATATTAAAGGAGTATTGTTTGTTGTTTTAGAGTTCATAATGAATGTCAAAAGCCGCTTCAATCAAGCAATTATGTTCAGCTTCTTAGGCGAAATCGAAAGAGCTGAGGCGGTTACTAACTATCAATGGCTACTGTTTTATCCGTGTGTTTATATGTTCTCCTTGTGGGACGGTTATCGGACGGCCATGCCGGAGGATGAGAAATACTCCTATTTACCGTTTGTTTTTGGTGCTTATTTTGTCACGGTTGGTTTAATATTATCCCGAAAAGTTATCATTTTTGATCTTTATTTTGGACCGGTTTTTTTACCGATGTTGTTTTTGATTCCAGGGTTATTGATTGGGTTATTAATCAAATTTTCTTTATCTTACATCAATAGACATCTATAATTCGGCCAGGTAAAAGCTTTAAATCAGGTTAGACCTGATTAAAGCTTTTTTATGTTGGAAAAAAATTTTTTTATAACCCCCACAAAGGGTTTCAAAAGGAACGTAATTTTGTAATGAAAAAGCATCCCCTCTTAAAGTCCAAAATATCATTCATATGTTATAATTGGTCGAATAGAGGTGAGCAAATGCTGAGTTTATTGTTTATGACCAAGAAGAAAAAAAGAACTTTAGAAGAAACGGTCCTTTTAATTCAAGAAGGTGACCGCAATTTACTAGATGAAACAATCAACGCTTATAAACCTTTTATTGCAAAAGCAGTGTCATCCGTATGTAAACGGTATATTTATGAAACTGATGATGAATTTAGCATTGGTCTCATCGCATTTAATGAGGCAATTGAAAAATATTCACCAGAACGAGGAAGCTCGCTGTTGAGCTTTTCAGAAGTCATTATCAAGAGAAGAGTTATTGACTATATCCGTAAACAGACTAAAAATCAACATATAAGTATCGATCTGACCAATGCAACGAATGAAGAGGAATCAGCTGGAACAAGCATCATTAATGAACTATCACTTGATGATTACAATAAAAAGAATGACGAACAATTAAGGAAAGATGAAATTCTTCACTTTCAATCTTTATTAACTACCTTTGACTTAAGCTTCAGTGACCTACTTGAAAATTCTCCGAAGCATGCTGATGCGCGAAAAAATGCAATTATCGTAGCGAAAATGTTAGTGGAAGACACTGAGTTGAAGGGATTTTTATTTGAAAAAAAACGGATTCCTATTAAACAGCTTGAAAAAATGGTGAATGTTAGCAGAAAGACGATTGAACGGAACCGAAAATATATTATTGCGATTGCACTAATATTATCGAGTGATTATGTATATATGAAGGATTATCTAAAGGGGGTTCTTGAGACATGAAAACAGGAATAATAATGGAAATAGATGATGTGTTTCTAACACTTTTAACCCCTGAAGGTGAATTTTTGCGTGCTAACAGACAAAATCAACCCTATGCTCTCGGTGAAGAAATTCACTTTTTTCCAATTGAAAGCGGTAAACCTTTTAAAGCAATCGATATTTTCAAGAATATTTTTAAGCTTAAAACTGTTTGGGCTGTTATGGCTGCAATTATTATTTTTCTTAGTACATCCGTTCCTATCTATCAAAATAACAAGGCATATGCCTACATGTCCATTGATATAAACCCAAGTATCGAGCTTGGCGTTAATAAAAAAATGCAGGTTATAGAATTAAATGGTTACAATAAAGCCGGTAAGCAGGTTATTTCTCAATTGAAAAATTGGAATAAAAAGGATGTTTTGGATTTAACAAAGGTAATCTTAGCTGAAATGAAAAACGCCGGTTATATCAATAATAATGAACATGTTATTATTTCAACTGTTCGGACAAAAAAGCCAGAGGAAAATGTTGAAAAAGAGCTCCAAAAAAATATAGATAAAATTAAAGCAACCGTGGATAGTCAGCATTTAGAGCTGACAGTTATAACAGCAACAGAAAAAGAACTGGATAAAGCACACCAATTGGGTATTACTGCTGGGAAATACCAGGAAAAGAAAATCCAATCAGCTAAACTTGAGAAAAACAAAGAGAAAGAGAAAACTTTTGAGAATAAAAATAACCATGTAGAAAAGGAAGTTCCATCGGACCATTCTAAAGCAATTCCACCTGGACAATTAAAAAAACAACAAGAAAACAATTCCATTCAAAACGAAAAAAAAGCTGAGACTGATGGGTCTGGTGATCGAAATCGTTGGGGCGGAAATTCAATGCCACCAGGGCAACTCAAAAAGATGGAAGAAGAGAAAATAAAACAATTTTACCAAAAGGAAAATTTTAACGAGAATCAGAAATTCAAAAATAATGAAAGAGATATTGAGGAAAATTACGGAAAACGAAACGGAAATGATAATGGAAAACACAATGGTAACGATAACAAAAAATATAACAATAATGGAAATAACAACAACAATGGAAAATCCAACGAAAACAATAATGGAAAATCCAATGGTAACAATAATGGAAAACAAAAATATAAAAATTAAGAAAAGTCCGGTAAATGATACCGGACTTTTTTTCCATATTTATTGAATTATTGTTTGGTAAATTGTCCAGACATTTGAGATTGTGCTTGCTGAACCAGCCTTTTGGTAATTTCTCCGCCCACAGACCCGTTTGCTCTTGAAGCTGTATCTGAACCTAATTGAACACCAAATTCTTGGGCGATTTCATATTTTACCTGATCTAAATATTGTTCAATCCCTGGAACTAGTAATTTATTGCTGCTATTAGCCATTTTGTTTCACTCCTTTTTATCAATACAGAGGATCATTTGCCTCTGTATAAATATTATTTTATTGTCAGACCGTTTTCATAAGTGGTAATGTTTTGCGGAGCTGGATAAATAATAATAGGCACTTTTTTAATCACTCCCACTACCTACATCTTTTGTAGGGTGCATAAACGGGAATGCTTGTGGTTTTCTTTTACTTTCCAACAGTTCCCGGTTTTCAGTTGTGTTCCAGCCAATATCATTTGTAGGATGAACCCATTCATCACCTGCCATAATGGCAGGGTCAGTATCCTCAGTCCAGTTTTCTAAAGGAGAATTATCTGAGGCATAAAGGCTGTCGCCAATGGTCACTCCATGTTTATTGACAAACGGGGCCATCATGTTGATATTTGTACCCTTAAAGCTCGGGGCATTTATTTGATGTGGCATTGTTTCGTTGATGGTTAATGGGTTTAACGACTCATTCTTATTTTCCTTTGTCATGCTGCTCACTCCTGTTTTTTTCTTATTTTTTACCGTAAAGGTAAATTTATTTATGAAAAATAAGGAAAGGAATGATTCCAATCTATTTGTTCAAAACTAATGTTGTACCATTAATGAAAAGGAGGCTTACTATATGGCCAAGCGAAAAGCGGAATTTGATGCAGTAAAAAAATATACGAGGACACCTCACAAAAATGTTCAAGAAAGTGAGTTTTCAGCAGAATTTACCGATAATAATAATGCCATTAGATTTGCGAACCGTAACTCAAAATTAGGGAAAAAAGGTAGAAGTGAATAATGGGAAGCAGACGTAAAACTCCCCCTCGGATACCGGTAGAGGAATTTAGTATTGAAATTGGCGATGTGAATGGAGTAAAGCTCTATGATGCTAAGAATCGGCTAAAAAAAACAAAGCTAGGAAAGAAAAATAAGCCGGATTAATCCGGCTTATTTTAATTCTTTAAATGGAAAAATAAGTGTGCGGTCATTTGATGGCTCAAAGTAGGCCAATAAACAAGCAGACTTCTTTTCAATTTCTCCCGTTGTTAAATACTTTGCCAAATCAAAGGAAAGCTCCTCAAGCATCGTATGTTTAAATAATTCCTTTTCATCAAGGTGAAGCTCGATGTATTCCTGCCCTAAATGGGTCGGATTCTCAATGATTTGTTTATACAATTGTAAACGTGCACTTTTATCAAAACTTGCTTCCCACCAAGGCTTTCTAGGCTTATACCTATGATTTTTTAGGTAATCATACTTCATGAGACCGACAATTACGTCGAGGTTCTTGACAGATTTTTGCTCAAGAAAGAAGTGCAATCGGCGAAATAGGTCCTCCAGTTGGTGTCCGATTCTTGACCAACCCTGTTCTTCCCAGTAGGAACCAAATTCCTGGAAGAAATCAAATGGTGATGTGAACACATTCGTGACTAGGTATTCAACAGTCCAATCCATTCTATGGTCGTTCCAATACTTTTCTAATACATCTTCCACCTGTTTGATTCTCACAATATCGTCAAATGATAAGACATTATTACTTAAGATTTCATATGGAGAATGATCCATGTAAACATATTGATGTTCAGAAGCTCGAAGTCGTACACCAGTACCACGAAGCATTTTTAAAAATCCTAATTGTAATTCTTCAGGTCTCATCTCAAAGACATCGTTGAACGTTTTCCGAAAGGAAGAATAATCTTCTTCTGGCAGCCCAGCAATCAGATCGAGATGCTGATCAATTTTTTGGCCTTCCTTTACCATCGTGACAGTTCTTGTCAGCTTGGTAAAGTTTTGCTTTCGCATCACAAGTTCATTCGTATAGTCATTGGTTGACTGAACACCTATTTCAAAACGGAACAGTCCTTTTGGGGCTTCTTGATTTAGAAATTCAATCACCTCTGGACGCATAATATCAGCTGTAATTTCAAATTGAAAAACGGTTCCAGGTTGATGCTCATCAATAAGGAAGCGGAACATTTCCATGGCATAGCTACGACTGATATTAAAAGTACGGTCAACGAACTTAATCGTCTTTGCCCCATTAGCCATTAAGTAACGAATATCTTCTTTAATTGTTTCCCGATCAAAATAACGGACTCCGACTTCAATGGAGGACAGGCAAAATTGACAGCTAAACGGGCAGCCCCTGCTGGTCTCGATATAAGCGACCCGTTTTCCTAAATTTCCTATATCTTCAGGAAAGCGGTACGGAGATGGAAGTTCTTTAAGGTCCAGCTTATTCATTTGTGGGGTTATCATGACTTCTCCATTATGGCGATAGGCAATTCCAGGGACATGATCATAATTGTTCGTTGTTTGAATTTCAGTAAGTAATTGTTTAAACGTTTGTTCACCCTCACCGATGACAATAAAATCAATATCGGGCTGTTTTTCCATCCATTCAGCTGTATCATAGGTTACTTCAGGTCCTCCTAAGACAATCAGAATGGATGGGTCGATTTTCTTTATCATATTGACGACTTTAAGGGTTTCTTCGATATTCCAGATATAGCAACTAAATCCAATCACCGTTGGTTTAGCTTGATAAAGATCGGAAACGATGTTCATGACTGGATCCTTAATGGTGTACTCTTTCATTTGTATGTTATATTCCGGAGCGGCGTAAGCCTTTAAATAGCGAATTGCAAGGTTTGTATGGATATATTTGGCGTTCAAGGTAGAACAGATAACATTCATTAGAAAACTCCTTTATGCAAATAAACAATTTTTATCCCCCATTAATGGGCAGTAAAACCCCCACTGATGGAGGTTCACTTTATTCTAGCTTATTTTTGACGAAAAATATATCCCTCCAACATCTTCTAAGACTCCTGCCATCTTGGTAGGAGCCTTAGAAGATGTTGGAGATAAACTTTCCAAAGGACCAGGGCCTTTAAAAGCCTGGACGGCTACCTATTTTGTAATAAACGATCTCTAATTCAATAAAAGCAAATGCCTGCCACTATTATATGCGGCAGGTTTTTCTTTTTTAAAATCTGTTATATCACAGTTTGGTAACTGTTGTATAATTGGATTAATGCTATAAATCCTTATAAATTAGCGTTTTTTCTTATCGGAAAGATTGTGTTACAAAATTTTTTCAGCGTTGTTTAACATTTGTCACAGCTTAAAAAGAATTAATGCCCTACAATTAATTTGGAAAGTTAATTTTTTATGTTTATTTTTTGTGAATTTTTTGAACGAAAATGGGGAGGGGCAATATGTCTATTTTACCGAAAAAAAATGAGCTAGGATTCTTTGAAATCCGATTAGAATCAATCGGTGGTCTTGGAGCTAACCTAGCAGGAAAAATGCTGGCGGAAGCTGGTGTGTTTAGCCTTGGGTTGAACGGTTCCAACTTTTCATCATATGGATCTGAAAAGAAAGGATCTCCAGTAAAAAGCTTTATTCGTTTTTGTGAGGCAGATGTTCAAATCCGTGACCATAGCCCGATCGAACAGCCACATGTTGTTGGAGTATTCCATGAAGCGCTTTACAAAACCGTAAATGTTGTAAGCGGTTTAGACGCCGATGGTATTGTATTGGTTAATAGCGCAAGAGATTTTGATGATGTTAAAAAGGACTTACTGCTCGAATGTGGCACATTAGCAATTGTCGATGCCTTAACCATTGCGGTTGAGGAAAAAACAAAAGTAAATACTGCCATGCTAGGGGCATTATATCGCATCTGTGATTTCTTAGATCCAGATTCAATGAGAGATGTCATCCGAAAAACATTTGAAAAAAAATATCCACATCTTGTTGAACCAAATATTCGTACATTTGACCGCGGATATAATGAAGTTCAATTTAAAACATATGAAGTACCAGTAGGGGCTGTAGGTAAGGCCTTCACACGCCCGCTTCCACAGCTTGGTTATATGACACAGGAAATCGGTGGGGTCATTGTTTCTCCCGCCAATAGTATTTTAAAAGATTTAAGTGGTTCGCGCCAAGGATTCCTTCCTGAGTTCAAACAGGATAAATGCATTAATTGTGCAGCCTGCGATAACGTTTGTCCAGATTACTGCTTTGTTTGGGAAGATGGGGAAGACAAACGTGGAAGAAAGCAAATGTTCCTTAAAGGAATTGATTATCAATATTGTAAAGGCTGCTTAAAATGCGTTGAAGCCTGTCCAACGGATGCTCTAGGCGATCTTCGTGAAATGATTGGGTACGCCGATGAAAATCGTGTAAAACAAAACTTTCCTTATGTTGCAGGAGGTATTCTCTAATGGCCATTTTAGAAGATAAATTAACATCCCAAGGCATCGCCGAACAAGTTTCTACCTTTGAATCTGGAAATGAAATGGCAGCGATGGCAGCGGCTCAAATCAACTATCATATCATGGGATATTTTCCAATCACACCATCAACAGAGGTAGCACAATATTTAGATCTAATGAAAACACGCGGTGAGCATGATATTAAACTGATTCCAGCAGATGGTGAACACGGTTCAGCCGGAATTTGTTACGGTGCGGCAGCAACCGGGGCGCGCGTAGTTAATGCAACCAGTGCAAATGGTCTATTATATATGATTGAACAGCTACCTGTTCAATCGGGTACTCGTTTTCCAATGGTTTTGAACCTCGTAACCCGTGCAGTTAGTGGTCCGCTTGATATTCGCGGCGATCACTCAGACCTTTATTATGCTTTAAACACAGGATGGGTTATTTTAACAGCAAGAACGCCACAAGCCGTTTATGATATGAATATCATGGCTTTAAAGATTGCGGAACACTCAAAAGTTCGTTTGCCAGTTATTGTTGCTTATGATGGATTCTGGACTTCCCATCAGAAGCGTAAAGTAGAATACTTCAAAGACCGTAAAATAGTTCAACAATTTGTAGGTGAATGCCCAACTGATTACAATTTCGCTAGAGATCCTAAGAAACCTGTTACCATCGGTGCACATATGAATGGCGAGGATATCATAAATAACCATTTCCAACAATCTGAAGCCATCTACAATGCTGGGGAAGTATTTAAAGAGATTTCAAGTGAATATGCGAAGGTTTCTGGAAGGGAATATCCTGTTCTAGATTTATATAATATGGAAGATGCTGATGTTGCGTTATTCCTATTAAACTCTGCCGCAGAATCGGCAAAAGATGTTGTTGATCAATTACGCGCAAAAGGAGTGAAGGCAGGGGTTATTAGTCCGAATATCATCCGACCATTCCCTGCGAAAGAAATCCGCGAAGCACTTAAGAATGTAAAAGCATTATTAATTGGCGAACGTGCAGATTCATATGGAGCTCATGGTCCTAACTTAACACATGAAGTGAAATCTGCACTTCAAGAGGACCGAAACAACCAAACAATCGTCCTAAGCCGTGTATTTGGGCTTGGCGGTAAAGATTTCTATGCAAGTGAAGCACATGATTTCTTTAATATGGCGATTGATGCGATGGAAAAAGGCTATGCTGAAAAGCCATTTGATTATTATGGTCATATTCCAGGGAATCCAGAAAATATCCTTAAGCCCGTTATTACACCTCAGCATGGGGATGTCTATAAATCTGGTTTAATTGAGGTGAACATGGATGAAGAGACCAATAAATTAAAGGTAAAAATTCCTCCGCTACGTGCACTAACATCAAAACCAAAACGAATTGCATCTGGTCACGGAGCATGTCCTGGATGCGGGATTTTTGCTGGTCTTGAATTGTTCTTTAAAGGTATTGAAGGAGATATCGTTACACTATTCCAAACAGGCTGTGCGTACGTTACAACTACTGCTTATCCACACAGTTCTCACAAGCAAACGATGATGCATAATCTATTCCAAAATGGTGCAGCTACTTTATCAGGTACATTGGAAGCATTCATGGAATTAAAACGCCGTGGCGAAATTGAAGTGTCTGATGATGCCACATTTGTGATGATTACTGGTGACGGTGGAATGGACATTGGAATGGGTTCTGCCATTGGAACAGCACTGCGAGGACATAAGTTAATTATGCTTGAATATGATAACGAAGGTTACATGAATACAGGGTCACAATTGTCTTATTCAACACCATTGGGTCATATGACAAGCACATCGGGAGTAGGGAAAAAACAACGAGGAAAAGCATTCCATCATAAAGATACAGCTCAAATTATGGCTGCAACAAATATTCCTTATGTGTTTACTGGTACCGAAGCATTCCCACAAGATTTGGTTAAAAAAGGTGCAAAAGCACAATGGTATGCGCAGAATGTAGGGACCGTTTATGGGAAAATCCTGATTACATGTCCATTAAACTGGAAATCAGATGATCGCTATGGTACAAAAATTGTCGAAGAAGCGGTAAATTCTTGTTTCTTCCCTCTTTATGAAATAGAACAAGGGGTTACCACGATTACCTACAATCCAGAGGAAAAGAATAAACGTGTTCCACTTTCTGATTGGTTAAAATATATGGGTAAAACAAAACATCTTCTACAAGTGGAAAACAGACCAATTTTGGAAGAATTTGAAGCTGAAGTCGAATTAAGATGGTCGCGCCTAAAGGCAAAGCATGAAAATCCTATGTTATAAATAAAAAAAACGCAAAACGCCTAGTTTTGCGTTTTTTTTTCGATTATTAGCTATTAATAAAATATGATGGTCATATTAAAAGGATTTTTCTCATAATATGTAGAATAAAAGATTTATCATTAAACCATGTGTTAAGAAGTTCGCGGGGTGGCTATAAGTGGAGAAGCAGTTTAATCAGGAAAATGCTTTATCTCATGAAAATAAGGAGATGCAGATGAAGGAAACTGATTTGCAAAAAAGCGAACAAAAATATAGACGAATTTTTGAAGATTCCATTGACGGACTTATATTATGGGATAATCAGCACCGTATCACTGATATTAATTATGCTGGTGAAAAAATGATTGGTATTTCAAAGGAAAAATTAGCTGGTCATCGGATATACAATCTAGATATCTTTCAGGATGTAAAGAAACAGGAAATAGTAAATCATATTGATCAGGTCTTTAATAATGGCAAATGTACCTCCACATTCATTATTGACTATGAAGATGGAAGAAAGAAATACTTTGAATACTCTTCAAAACTTAACATTGTCGAAGGGTTGAATTTTACTGTATTTAAGGATGTAACGGAAAAGGTAGCGATGCAAGAGCAACTGCGGAAGTCAGATACTTTGACGGTGATAGGTGAGCTTGCTGCTGGAATAGCTCATGAAATACGAAATCCCATGACAGCATTGAAGGGATTCATCCAATTACTTGAGGACAGTATTACAAAAGATCATTCGATGTATTATCAGGTTATTACTACAGAACTTCAGCGAATTGATTCAATTATTAATGAGTTTTTGATTTTGGCTAAACCACAGGCCATTAGGTTTCAAGAGAAGGATATTAATCAAATCATGAAGGAAACGGTTGACCTGCTTACTGCCCAAGCAGTTCTATATAATGTTCAATTTGTAACAGAATATGATGAACAGCTTCCGGCTATTTTTTGTGAACCAAATCAATTAAAAAAAGTCTTTATAAATTTAATTAAAAATGCTATCGAGGTTATGCCTGGAGGAGGCAAGATAACAATTGCAGTAAAGAATGCTGTTAATAAGTGTATTATTATCACGATTGAAGATGAAGGAACAGGAATACCTGAAGAAATGATAAAGAGGCTTGGTGAACCGTTTTATACCACAAAAGATCGAGGAACTGGCCTTGGCTTAATGGTAAGCTATCGAATCATTGATGAGCATAAAGGGACCATCAAGGTAAAAAGTGAAGAAGGAAAAGGAACCATTTTTCAAATAACCCTCCCATTTGACGGTTACAACAGTATTAATTGAAAACACTTCTAAAAAAGGGAGTGTTTTTTTTGCTGTATAGGAAATTATAAAATAATTTAGTGTTGATAACTTGAAATAGTTATCTGAATCCAGCTCCAGCGCCCAGCGGCTAGTGGACTTCGCTCTTTTCCCTACGATAAGTCAACATCGAATCGCTATGCTCTCCGTGTTTCCTTTATCTCAGTCAAAGCGCTCCAGTCCATACGCCGCTAAACGGGCGCTTGCGCCTTTTGTTCCTGTTGACAAAATATTTGTTGTTTGATATATATCTAATTAGATAAACATAAAAACGGAAGGATATGAAGGTTTTGATACAGCTTAATCGCTTAGTAGCATTTCATAAAACAATGGGTGACCCCACAAGGGTAAGAATTGTTATCCTTTTAGCAAAAGGCCCGCTGCACGGACAGGCGATTGCCGGCAAACTTGGCCTGAGCGCACCTACAATTACTCATCACCTTAAAAAATTGCGGGATGTCCATGTGGTTTATGAAAGAAGGGATAAGAATACTATTTACTTTTATTTAAATGAATCGATGATTAAACAACAGGCGCAGGAGCTCACAAAGTTACTGGAGACAAGGGGAGAGGAGCTTGATGAAATGATGGAAATAAGTTTAGAGAGACAAAAGGTTATTCAGAATTTCTTCACAAAGGAAGGAAAATTAAAAAATATTCCAGCTCAACGGAAGAAGAAATTAATGGTGTTTGAACATATGGTTCGAGGGCTTAACATAGGTCAAAAGTATAGTGAAAAAGAAATAAACGAGTATATTAAGCAATTCTATGATGATTATGCGACAATACGCAGGGAATTCATTATTAATCATTACATGTACCGCGAAAATGGGATATATGAACTAAACCCGGAGGAAATGTGGGCGAAACCAGAGTAAAAAAGCAACCCGATTTTGTTCGGATTGCTTTTTTTCTAGTTTATTTTTTCTTTTACTATTTCGATAAATTCTCCAAGTTCCTTAATATTTTTTCTCTGCTTGATAAGGATGCCCCCAAGCTCCAGAGATTTACGCTTCGCAGCTAATCTAGTTTGCTCGTCTTTAATTCCGTCTAAATCAGCAACATGTGCGAGCCCAATTGTTCTCCTGATTAACTCACAGCCGGCAAAACCAAGGGCATCCGCAAAAAATTTAGATAAATTATAGGAAAGGAATGAAGCCGATTGTGCTAAAACCTCTTTATTTTCTGTCTCCCAAAGGATTGTAAATGTATTCTTAAAGACATCCCAAACCGTTTCAATATGCTCGACAAAAAGATCTCGCTTCTTATTGTTCACAATTACTTGGAAAAGAAGATTTGCAAATACTTGGCCAATATCAAATCCAGCAGGCCCATAGAAAGCAAATTCAGGGTCAATGACTTTTGTTTCTGAATTATTCGCAAAAATACTTCCGGTATGTAGGTCACCATGAAGGAGAACTTCTGCATCAGTTAAAAAGGTTTTTTTCAATACATTCACGTGAAATTTTAGTTCTTCATCACGCCAAAGATCTACAACAATAGGACGTAAACCTTCTTCAAATTCGTTTGTTTCTGCATCGTAATAGGGATCAGTAAGAATTAAATCCTCTGTGATTTTGCAGAGCTCAGGATTGATAAATTGTTGAACCTGTTCTTTTTTTCTACCAGGGCCCAATCCATAATCAGATGTGTAAAATAATGTTTTAGCAAGATACTCACCAACATGTGTAGAAATAAGCGGGTAGGTTTCACCGTTAATGAAGCCCGTCCTTGCAATCAAAAGATGGGAAAGATCTTCCATGACAGTAACAGCCAGCACATCATCTGTATAGTAAACTTCTGGTACAAAATCTGGGGCAATTCGACCAAAAGTTTTCAATGCATCTGCTTCAATTTTTGCCCTATTTAGTGTTAATGGCCAGCTTTCCCCCACGACTTTAGCATAGGGAAGAGCTTGTTTAATGATTATGCTTTTTCCTGCTTGTGTGTCAATAACATGAAAAACTAGATTGAGATTCCCATCACCAATTTCCTTACAGGATAGTTCTGCATCTTCGGAAAAAATACTAAGATTTAACGCTAACTCAATAGCAGTTGTTTCGGTTAGCGGGTGGTAAGTTGATTGATTTAGTATACTCATAAATTCTCCTCCTATATTGGGAGGCTTGGTGAGTGCGTGACAGCACTAAAAAAGCCTCTTTCTTATCTGAAAGAGGCTAGAAGACGGATGTTCTTCGCACCTCTTATCTCTCAGAAAGACAATCCTTCTGTTGGAATTAGCACCGTGCCATTTAGGGGACCCTCCCCCGGCGCGAAAGAAGCGCCCCATTTCACAATGGAATTTCGGTCGGTTGCTGGGCTTCAAAGGGCCAAATCCCTCAGCCAGCTCGTGATAAGAGTAAATAAAATATTCAATTTTTTCAATCTGAAAAAACTATAACAGGATGAAGCGAAAGATGTCAATAATTTTAAAAAGATACTAAAGTTTAAAAATTTTTCTTTAATAACTTTCGAGCTCCAGCAAAAAGAGGCTAGTGTACTTCGCGCATCTGCTTTTCGTATTATTTATAGTACTCTGGTTTCCTATCTTCGAAAACCGGAATCTGCTTTCGGATTTCTCTTACTTGATCTAATTCGATTTCAGCCGTAATGATTTCCTGATCTGCTCCAGCCTCAGAAATTACCTCTCCCCAAGGATCAATAATAATAGAGTGTCCGGCAAATAGGTTATTTGGGTCGTCACCGGAACGATTACATCCGATCACAAAGCATTGATTTTCAATCGCTCTTGCTATCAGGAGAGTGCGCCAATGAGCAAGACGGAGTGCTGGCCATTCGGCAACGACAAATAATGCTTCAGCCCCTTCGGAAGTATGGCTGCGAATCCATTCAGGAAACCGAATATCATAACAAATTATGCCCGCAAACTTACGGTCTTCAAGTTCAAATAACCCTTTTTCGTTACCGGCCTTAAAGAAGAGATGCTCGTCCATAAGTTTAAACAAATGTAGTTTATTATACTGATGAACGAGCTGACCATTTTTGGTGATGACGAGAAGGGTATTTTTTACTCCATTTTCACCTTGGTTTGCGACAGAACCGCCGACCAAATGAACCTGGTACTTTTTCGCTACTTTTTGCAGATAATCGATTGTTTGTTTAGCATCGATATCTGCAATTTCTGCAAGTCGGTTCAAATCATAGCCCGTTGTCCATAGTTCTGGAAGGACAATAATATCTGGATTATCAGTAACTGCTTTTTCAAAAAGCTCGTTGGCAATTTCAAAGTTTTTCTGTGGATTTCCAAAGGCGATATCCATTTGTAGACAAGAAATCTTTAGTTTCAAGAATCTTCACCTCTTTTGAAATTTCGAAATTTTCCCTTTACAAGGTATTATAAAAGTTATAACATTTGTGACTAGAAATTCAACAAAAATTTGAAAAATAATTAAGCAGGTGTGAACAATGATGCAATTTCCACAATCGGAACTTTTAAATAGTCTGCCAAAACAATTTTTTGCTGGTCTTGTTAAAAAAGTGGGTGAATATAGTGCCCAGGGCCATGATGTAATTAACTTAGGACAAGGCAATCCAGATCAGCCAACACCACCACATATTGTGGCAAAGCTTCAGGAAGCAGCCGCTAATCCGCGAAACCATAAATATTCGCCATTTCAAGGACATGGTTACTTAATACAAGCTGCTGCAGATTTTTATCAAAGGGAATATGGCGTTACCATTGATCCGGATAAAGAGGTGGCCATATTATTTGGCGGTAAAGCGGGTCTAGTCGAAATTCCACAGTGTTTTTTAAATCCAGGTGATACCATCCTGGTTCCCGACCCAGGTTACCCTGATTATTGGTCTGGGGTCGCATTAGCGAAGGCGAAAATGGCTACCATGCCATTAAGAGAGGAAAATAGATTCTTACCGGATTATCAAGAACTAAAAACAGATACTTTATCCAAAGCAAAATTAATGTTCCTCAATTATCCAAATAATCCAACCGGTGCAACAGCTACTGCAGAGTTTTTCGAAGAAACCGTCAAGCTTGCTCGGGAACATGAAATTTGTGTCGTTCATGATTTCGCATATGGGGCCATTGGATTTGATGGTAATAAACCATTAAGCTTTTTACAGTCTGAAGGTGCAAAAGAGGTAGGAATCGAAATATATACTCTGTCCAAAACCTTTAATATGGCGGGCTGGAGAGTTGGTTTTGCAATAGGTAATGAGAGTATCATTTCAGCAATTGAACTTTTACAAGACCATTTATACGTCAGTTTATTTGGAGCGGTACAGGAGGCAGCGGCAGAAGCATTAACGGGATCGCAGGATTGTGTGAAGGAATTAAACGATCTGTATGAACGTAGACGAAATGTTTTGATTGAGGGTCTTCATTCGCTAGGATGGAATGTCAGCTCACCAAAAGGATCATTTTTTGCCTGGTTAAAGATACCAGAGGAGTTTTCATCCGAGCAGTTTGCCACTATTCTTCTGGAACAAGCACATATCATGGTTGCACCGGGAATAGGCTTTGGCAAATTTGGCGAAGGATATGTCCGAGTAGGGCTATTATCATCCGAGGAGCAATTAAAGGAAGCCGTCAGAAGAATAAGTGATTTAGAAATTTTTGAAAAATAGGTTGACATTTTAACCTTTTCTTGTGATAATCCAAAATAAAGTTAAACACTGTGAAAAAGTGAATATATACGAATCGTTTTCTTATCAAGAGCAGGCGGAGGGAAAAGCCCGATGAAGCCCGGCAACCGACTTAACAAGTTTAAGCACGGTGCTAATTCTTGCAGCAATAAGCTGAAAGATGAGAAGATGTTAGTTTGTTATGCTAACCTCTTCTTTTCGAAGAGGTTTTTTATGTTTTACCGAAAGGATGATCAGTTTTGAGTGAATTAATTGCAACATATCTCTTACATGATGAAAAATATCCAGAAAAAAAAGCAGAGGACATTGCCCTTGGGTTAACAGTTGGTTCATGGACGAATTTGCCTGAAATAGAACAAAGTCAATTGCGCAAACATAAAGGTCGAGTTGTTTCGATTGAGGGGTTACCATCTGAAAAAGAGGATCAATCTCTTATCCGGATTGCCTATCCAACGATTAACTTCTCCAATGACTTACCAGCCATTTTAACCACAGTTTTCGGGAAGCTTTCATTGGATGGAAAAATAAAATTAGTAGATTTGCAATTTGATGTTGGATTAAAGCGGTTGTTTCCGGGCCCGAGATTTGGGATTACCGGCCTGCGTGAGACACTAAATGTTTATGACAGACCGCTATTAATGAGCATTTTTAAAGGAGTATTGGGTAAAGATCTCACCTTTTTAGCCGAGCAGTTAAGGAAGCAAGCCCTGGGCGGTGTTGATTTGGTAAAGGATGATGAAATCCTTTTTGAAAATGAATTAACTCCCTTTGAAAAAAGAATAACTCTGGGAAAACAGGTATTACAGGAAGTCCAGGACCAAACAGGTCACAGAACTATCTATGCAGTTAACCTCACTGGAAGAACATCAGGGCTGAAGGATAAAGCTAAGCGAGCTGCCGAGGTAGGAGCAGATTTATTATTGTTTAATGTGTTTGCCTATGGTCTTGATGTCCTTCAGGATTTAAGAGAGGACAATGAAATTGGCCTTCCTCTTATGGCACATCCTGCTGTGAGCGGGGCATATACCTCTTCTCCTGATTATGGCATGTCAAACTCTCTGCTACTTGGAAAGCTGCTAAGATATGCAGGAGCTGATTTATCGCTTTTCCCATCCCCGTATGGAACGGTAGCATTAGATAAAACTTCCGCCCTCTCAATTGCTAGGGAGTTAACAGAAGATGACTTATTTAAAAAGTCATTTCCTGTTCCATCGGCGGGAATACATCCAGGATTAGTACCTTTATTAATTCGGGATTTTGGGATTGATTCTGTGATTAACGCAGGTGGTGGAGTCCATGGCCACCCAGATGGAGCCCGTGGCGGCTGTAAGGCATTCCGTCAGGCGATTGAAACTAATCTTAAGGGTAAGTTGTTAGTGGAGGGTGCTGAAGAGAATCCTGAACTTAAGAAGGCACTAAAGCTTTGGGGAAATGCCGAGGTGACTGCCTAAATGACAAAGCCAGTAATTTATTGTGACTTTGATGGAACAGTAACGGAAAGTGATAATATCATTGCGATTATGAAAAAATTTGCCCCTCCTGAATGGGAGCTCATTAAAGATCAAATCCTCTCCCGTCAGATTTCAATCAATGAGGGAGTAGGAAAATTATTTTCCCTATTACCAAGCCACTTAAAGGAAGAAATTACATCATTTGCAATAAAAAATGCTAAGATTCGTGCAGGATTCAAAGAGTTTGTTGAATTTACATGTAATGAGGGGATTCCATTTTATATTGTTAGCGGAGGTATCGATTTCTTTGTTTTTCCGATTTTAGCAAAATACGGGTCGTTTGATGGAGTCTTTTGCAATGAATCAGATTTTTCAGGTGAGACGATAAAGATTCTTTGGCCACATAAGTGCGATTTATTATGTACCAATGATTGCGGCTGCTGTAAACCGAGTGTTATACGTAAATTGAGCCATTCTAAAGAAAGCTTTAAAATTGTAATTGGCGATTCAGTAACAGATCTTGAGGCAGCCAAACATGCTGACTTTGTCCTGGCGCGGGATTTACTTCAGGAAAAATGCTTGGAATGGGGGATTAACCATAAAGGGTTCCATACATTTTTTGATTGCATCGAAGAAATCAAAAAAAGAATTGAGGTGGGTGAGCTAACATGCTAAAGGAAAGATGGATTGAACTTGCTGATGTGAAAGATGAGCTTTCCGAGCGGGACTGGTTTATGGGAACAAGCGGCAACCTAGCTATCAAAGTAAGTGATCACCCGCTTCGGTTTTTGGTTACTGCAAGTGGAAAGGACAAACGCAAGCGTACTGACGAGGATTTCCTCTTGGTGAATGAAATTGGGCGTGCGGTGGAAGAAACTCATTTAAAACCTTCAGCTGAGACACTTCTACATGTTGAAATTTACCGCAAGACTAAAGCTGGCTGCAGTCTCCATGTTCATACAATTGATAATAATGTCATTTCTGAAGTCTATGGTGATAACGGTGATGTGACATTTAAGGGGCAAGAGTTGATCAAGGCATTTGATAAGTGGGAAGAAAATGATATCCTGAGAATTCCGATTATTCAAAACTATGCACATATCCCAACATTAGCGCACGCTTTTTCAGAACATGTTACAGGAGATACTGGTGCCGTTTTGATTCGAAACCATGGAATTACGGTATGGGGGAGAACTGCTTTCGAAGCCAAAAAAATTCTTGAAGCATCAGAATTTTTATTTCGCTACCAATTACGCTTGCTAGAACATAAGCCATATCAGCTATTTAAGGTAGTTTAATAATAAATTATATAAGGAGAGATAATGAATGGCGTATATTACATTTCAAAGCAGAGAAGAACAAATAGAGAATCAAGAGGCATTAGCAAGCTTTTTAGAGTCACAGGAAGTTATTTATGAAAATTGGGATATTTCCAAACTACCTGCAACACTTGTTGAAAAGTATCAGTTGAGTGATACGGAAAAAGAAGAAATCTTACAGGCTTTCGCTGAAGAAATTGCAGATATTTCCGTGAGACGCGGCTACAAGGCTCAAGATGTTATCTCGCTATCTGAAAATACACCCAACCTAGATGTTTTACTTACCAATTTTAAAAATGAGCATCATCACACAGATGATGAAGTCCGTTTTATTGTGAGTGGTCACGGGGTATTTGTTATCCAAGGGAAAGATGGCGGCTTTTTCGAAGTCCATTTAAATCCAGGAGATTTGATATCAGTTCCTGAAAATACAAGGCACTATTTTACACTTGAAGATGACAGGAAAGTTGTCGCCGTTAGAATTTTTGTCACTACTGAAGGCTGGGTGCCGATTTATGAAAAGGAAGAAGTGAATTTATAAGTAAAAAACTGGCAGCAACTTTTGCATGCCAGTTTTTTACTGCGGAAGCTTAATGGATTCACATTTTTTTACAAAAATATCCTAAAAAAATTAAATTAATTCCCAATTTTTAGATAAAAAAATATACATCCGATTGTCCAGTAAGTGCCCACGAAGTATCAGGAAATAGACAGAATTGTTCAACTAATATTCTTGAAAGAAATCTTGTCGGAAATGCCTGAAAGAGAGTAAAAAAAATGTCGAAAAACAAAAGAAATAGAATGTTTTGTCTACTTTTGCGATTGTATTTACTTTTACCATAATTCTTGGCATAATTCTTCAAGTAGTCTACTTTATTAGTGGTATACAGTAAGAGTGTAATGAGTAGGAGGATCACATTGTACGAGTATAGTAATTGTCAATCTGAAATGATTGAAGAGATAAAGGTAAAAAGGGAATTAATGATTAATAGCGCGACTACATTAGGTTTTACAAGTGAAGAAACAATAAAATACAGCCAAGAACTAGATGAATTAATCAATGAGTATCATAGGTTCATGGGACAAGCTTCAAGACAAAATGAAGAAGTGAAAATTGCTTTTAAGCAAATGCTGATGGTCTGGCCAAAAGTTTTAGTTTAATAAAACTGAATAGGACGTAACGATTACATACTGCCCTGTTACCATTACAAAGATGAAGGTCTTCTATTATTCTCGTTGAAGGGTTAACATTGAACCGGTTTGAAGGCCTTCCGACACTTTCGAAAACCAAAAGCCCAATGGCCAAAGTGAAACTTTTAATTCTGAACCTCCACGTAAATGAAGCAAACGCCGACCGATCATTCCACAGGAAAATAGACGAATCAAATAATAGAATCAGCCTAAACAACTTCAGTCATCTCGCTATCTTTTTCCAATCAAAAAAACTATTGATAAATATCTACAATATTAGACATTACTGTGATTTTTATCATTGTTTATATCTAAATATTTCATATAGTTATAGTAGAACCATATAAAAAATATATACAACAAGATTAACTACATAAATTACCTCGAAGTAAGAAAAAAGAAAACGATTTGTTTGGTACTATGCTTATGTTGCGATTCATATATCGTAAATAAAGGCATTTTTTATAGCCAAAAAAAGCAAGCGCTTTCAAAATTTAGAGATCAAATGGAGGAGGGAAAGTCCTACATGCACATTGTCGTATGTGTCAAACAAGTACCAGATACAAAAATTATAAAAATTAATCCAAAAACAAACACACTCGACCGCCGAAGTGCGCCAGCCATTTTAAATCCTTACGATGCCCATGCTGTTCAAGAGGCCGTGAAAATTAAGGAAAAAACTGGTGGTACGATTTCGGTATTGTCTATGGGACCGCCGCAAGCAACGGCTGTTATAAAGAAGAGCGTCGAAATAGGTGCAGATAGAGGTTATCTAATTTCTGACCGTGCTTTCGCAGGTGCTGATACTCTTGCAACAAGTTATGCCCTATCAAAAGCATTGGAAAGAATCAGCAAGGATCTCCCAGTGGACATGGTAATTTGCGGGAAACATGCCATCGATGGAGATACGGGACAGGTTGGACCAGGTATCGCAAGAAGAATGGATATTCCTCCGGTTACCAATGTAATCGAAGTGACGGAAGTCAACCAAAAAGAAAAAACTGTTTTAATTAAACGAAAATTAACCAGCGGCTATGAATTAATTCAGTCAGAATTACCATGCTTATTAACGGTTGAAAAAGAAATAAATGATATTGATTATTCGCCGATGCCAAACATGATTAAAGCCGCAAGGTATGAGCCGACTATCTGGGCGGTAAGTGATCTTGAAAATGTGGAACGCACGCAGCTTGGTCTGAAAGGTTCACCAACAATCGTTGGTAAAATGTTTTCACCACCACGGCCAGAAGGCGGTAAAAGACTTGAGGGCTCTGCTGATGAGCAGGTTAGTCAGCTAATGGAAGTCTTGATGGAGAAAAAGGACCTGTTAACAATCCAGTCATCTAAATAATATGATTAATCTTGTCTCGCAGGGAGGGGTTTACATGAATCTAGACGATTATCGTGGAGTCTGGATATTCATCGAACAAAACGATGGGAAAATTGAAGGTGTTTCCCTGGAATTACTTGGGGCTGGCAGGAAGCTAGCAGATAAATTACAAGTTCCATTATCGGGATTTTTACTTGGAAGCGAAATAAAACCTTTAGCAAACCAAGTAATTACTTACGGTGCCGATCAAGTATACATTATCGACCATCCAGTATTAAAGAATTATCGGACAGAGTCTTATATGAAGGGTGTTATGCTGCTGGCTGAAAAATACAAACCAGAAATCATCCTTTATGGGGCAACACCAAACGGAAAAGATTTAGCTAGTGCCGTCGCAACGGATTTAAACACAGGTTTAACTGCAGATACAACGATGTTGGACGTTGATGTGGAAAATAGATTATTAGAGGCAAGCCGTCCAGCATTTGGCGGTAATATTATGGCAACGATACTTTGTAAAAAGCATCGTCCACAAATGGCCACTGTCAGACCAAAGGTCATGAAGGCATTAGAACCAGATAATGTTCGACTTGGTAATGTTATTGAAGAAAAAATATCATTACAAGAAGAAGATATGCGTACAAAAGTGCTTCAAATTGTGAATGATGTAACAAAAAAAGTTAATTTGGCTGATGCCCATGTGATTGTCTGTGGCGGTAAAGGAATGGGCGATTTTCAAAACTTCCAGCTCATCCATGAATTAGCAGAAACGATTGGTGCAAGTGTGGGCGGTACACGTGATGTGGTTGAAGCAGGTTGGCTGCCACATGAGCAACAAGTTGGGCAAACAGGTGAAACAGTGACACCAAAAATCTATTTTGCCATTGGTATATCAGGTGCCATTCAACATGTCGTCGGTATGAAAAATTCCGAGTTTATCATCGCCATCAATAAAGATCCAAACGCACCAATTTTTGACGTTGCAACATATGGAATTGTAGGGGATGCAATGGAAATCCTCCCAAAACTAATTGAGCAATTTAAGCAGCTAAGGACAGAAAAAGGAGGTGAAATAAGCTATGCCTGAAAAATTTGATGTCATCGTTGTTGGGGCGGGACCTGCAGGTTCCTCATGTGCCTTAACTTGTGCAAAAAATGGCCTAAACGTTTTGCTTATTGAAAGAGGGGAATACCCGGGGGCTAAAAACGTAATGGGCGGGGTATTATACCGCAAACAAATGGAAGAATTAGTTCCAGAGTTTTGGAAGGAAGCACCACTTGAGAGACCAGTTATTGAACAGCGTTTCTGGATGATGGATAAAGAATCAGTCGTTCAATTTGGCTACAAAGGTCTTGAATGGGCAGTAGAACCATATAATAATTTCACGGTGCTCCGGGCACAGTTTGACCAATGGTTTGCGGGGAAAGCAGTTGAAGCAGGAGCCCTCTTGATCAATGAAACTGTTGTCACAGAATGTATTGTTGAAAACGGTAAGGTTATTGGTGTTCGCACCGATCGCCCGGATGGAGAAGTTTATGCAGATGTCGTGGTTCTAGCTGACGGTGTTAACTCACTCCTTTCCAAGCAATTAGGCTTCCATAAAGAGTTTCGCCCAGATGAAGTAGCCTTAACGGTTATGGAAGTTATTAATCTACCAAAGGAAAAAATTAATGACCGCTTTAATGTGGAAGATAACCAAGGTTGCACGATTGAGATTTTTGGTGATTCAACCAAAGGTAACCTCGGTACAGCTTTCCTTTATACAAATAAAGATAGCTTGAACATTGGAGTAGGAACAACCCTTTCCAGTATGATTAAAGCGAAATTGAAGCCATATGAGCTACTAGATTACTTGAAAAATCATCCAATGGTTAAACCGTTGATTGCTGGAGGAGAATCGGCTGAGTATCTTGCTCACCTTATTCCAGAAGGGGGTTACCGTTCGGTTCCGAAGGTGGCAGGTAATGGTGTTATTGTTATCGGTGATGCCGCCCAGCTTGTAAATGCCATTCATCGTGAAGGTTCGAACATGGCAATGTATTCTGGGAAATTAGCTGCGGAGGCCGTTGTCCAAGCAAAAACTCGTGAAGATTTCAGTGAGTCTAGTTTAAATAGTTACCGTGAAGCCCTTTATGGCAGCTTTATCATGAAAGATTTAGAGAAATATAAAGATGCCGCTCATACGTTTGAGAAGTATCCACAATACTTTAATGACTATGTACCGATGATGAATAAAGCGATGAGCAAATTCTTCACAGTAGATGGCACGCCAAAACGTGAAAAACAAAAACAAATTATGAAGAGTGTAACAGGAGAAAAAGGAACCCTTCGAGTATTGCAAGATATATATCGTGCTTGGAAGGCGGTGAAATAATGTCAACGAAGAATATCGAAGAAAAACAATATCTTCTCCGTTTTAAGTGTGACACGAAGTCCCATTTAACCGTGCTCGATCATGATGTTTGTATGACTCAATGCCCCGATAAAGTTTGTACAGTATTTTGCCCGGCTGAAGTGTATAAGTGGGAAGGAACAAGGATGCAGGTAGGATATGAAGGCTGTCACGAATGTGGAAGCTGTCGCATTGGCTGTCCATACCAAAACATTAAATGGGAATATCCAAAAGGCGGACATGGGATTGTGTTCCGGTTAGCTTAACTGAAAAATAGAAAGAGTGCTGTTTGCGATTTGCAGGCAGTACTTTTTTTTACAAATGGGATAATATCACTATATGTAGGTTTTTTCACAAATGAGGGTAAAAAGAAGGTAAAGCAAAAGGTAGTTATTTTAGGGGCTTAGCTTATTTTCTCTAGTAGAGCAATAGGAGAAAGTTCATCTTTATTGCCGGATGCAACGAATGAAGAAGCCAGTGCGATTGCTTCATCCATTGACATCATACCTGGTGAACAATAAAAAGGTTTTTTATAATTGAAATCGGCTTCACCATCAGCTGGATAAATGCTCACTTTCCAGTGATAATAAATCTTCTTCTCCGGGAGTTGTACCCCTTCTACGGCAATGAGCCAATGTGTTGAAGGTGATCCAGGGTAGTATGTCTCGGATTCTTTTAGTAATGTAAGGTCCTTTAAACCAATTGGTATTAGTGCCTTTTGATAAAAGTCATGATAATTTGGGGTTTTCATGATTTAGCCCTCCTTTATATGGTTTATCTACATTATATGAAATTTTTATTTCTTTTTGAGTGATAAATGTTAAAATTTTTCAAAAAAATAAAGCGTTTTCATGAAATTGTCAAAAAAAGCTTAGCTCTAAGCAATTTTTGAATAAATGTGACCTATGTCACTACGTTAATTGTTGGTTACTTTTATACTTGAGGCTCAAAAGATAATGATAGAGGTGAATGAGCATGAGTGGTTGCATGAGTGGATTTGGAGGTCTGCCTCAAGCTGAATTAAGTGAAGGACTTAAACAATTAAAAAGTGAACATCCTCCATTATTAGAACAATTAGAAGGATTGTACGGCCTGACGGAAAAAATCGATCAAGTAATGGATGTAGAAATTAATTTTAATGAATTAATTTTGAAAGTAAAAGAATTTAAGAAAGCACTTGACCCGCATTCTGAAAGAGAAGAGGGTGTCTTGTTCCCAATGATGGGGGCTTATATCGGAACAACTTCAGGACCGATTGCGGTTATGGAATATGAGCATGACCAAGCAAAATCAAATATCGGAGCCTTTCTAGCTAAGGTAGAAGGTAGTCAAGCATCAACGGATGAAAAGAAAAAATTGGCAGAATTAATCAAAAACGCGTACCTCATACTAACAGAACATTTTTCCAAAGAGGAAAACGTGTTATTCCCAATGGCTGAAAGAATGCTTACAGATGAGGAAAAGGCAGAATTATACCGTAAAATTCAAGAAATCAAATAAAAAGGATGGGCGCAGCCCATCCTTTATTATTATATAAGAATTTAAAACATTGGACTTCGAGAAATGTCCAGCTCCAGGCGCCTTGCGCTTTTCTTATTTTTGATTCCATTCCCAAACCTTTTGATCCGTTGGAAGCAGGAACGCGAGTAATCCTAGCAATGGCAATACTCCAAGCCATGTGATCATCGACTGCAGACCAATCCAGTCCGCAATGTATCCCAGACCTACTGAACCAATGGCCCCCATTCCAAACGCAAGACCAACAGTCAAACCAGACATCGTCCCAATTTTTCCTGGGACTAATTCTTGTGCATACACCACGGTAACCGAAAAACTAGTCATTAAAATAAATCCTGTAAGAATTAGGAAGATAAATGCCATGGTCGGCGGAACATACGGAATAAGAATCGAAAAAGGAACGGACGCTAACATCGAAAAGGAAATGATGTTTTTCTTTCCAAATCTGTCAGACAATGGACCTCCAAAGAATGTACCGATTGCGCCAGATAGTAAAAATGCGAACAAAAAGACCTGAGATTCTTTAATGGTAAGTGCATATTCTTTTATGACATAAAAGGTGTAAAAATTGGTAATCCCCGATGTGTACCAAGTTCTTGCAAAGATTAATAATAATATCAATGCTAATGAATTTTTTACCTCTTTAGATAAACCTTTCTTCTTACCTAAGCTCGTTCTCTTCATACTTGCAGGATTTGGAGTAGTTTTCAATCTCTCATTATACCAATTTGCGATATAAATTAATAAAATAACTGCAAGTGCGGCCACTATTGTAAACCAGGATGCTCCAATTTGTCCGAGTGGAACTAATATCAAAGCGGTAATCACTGGGGCTAAGGCCTGGCCAGTATTCCCTCCAACTTGATAAATGGACTGTGCAAGTCCTCTTCGACTGCCAGCAGCCATATAAGCCACTCTAGAGCCTTCAGGATGAAATACAGCGGAACCGAGGCCGATGAAAAGAACAGACAAAACAATCGTTCCAAAACTAGAAGCAAAACCTAAACCAAGAATGCCGACTAAAGTAAAAGAGAGACCAATTGGCAGTGCATAAGGCATTGGCTTTTTGTCAGTTAAGAATCCGACCATTGGCTGCATGACGGAGGAGACCATATTTAACGAGAAAGCAATTACCCCCAGCTGGGTAAAGCTTAAACCCATTGACCTTTCTAATATAGGAAACATTGCCGGTATAACAGCCTGTATGGCATCATTCAATAAATGACACAGTCCAATAATAAAAAGAATTTTATAGATAGGTGATTCGGAGGCCTTTGGTGCCCTCACAGGTAAAACGGCTTGTTGACTCATTGTATCCCTTCTTTATAAGAATAACTTACTATTTTTCTATCCTATCTTACTACTTAATTACCGAAATAAGAAATATATATTTCTTATTTCGAAATATTTCAATTATAATAAATTTAAGTAATTGGGTAATAGGAAGAAACATGGAAAGGTCGAATTTTAACAAAATATTCCCACTTTATCAAGATAAATTGACATTGATTCATTATTTTTTTATAATAATTTTGAAATCGAGATAATTTTGCCAGATGAAAATGTGAAAACGAGGCAATTATTTTAACCTAAGAGGATGAGTTTTTTATGGAGCAAGATTCAATAACTAAATCATTAAAGCTTTTTATTGTCCTTTCAAGAGCTTATAAAGCAATTAATGAACACGTAAATAAGATTATTCAGACAAGTGGGTTAAATCCTACTGAATTTGCTGTTTTAGAACTGCTTTATCATAAAGGAGACCAGCCGATGCAGCAAATTGGCGGGAAAATCCTGCTTGCAAGCGGAAGCATTACTTACGTGGTAGATAAGCTTGAACAAAAGGGGATGTTGAAAAGAATTGCCTGTCCCAATGATCGGCGAGTCACCTACGCGCAAATTACAGAAGAAGGGAAAAAGTTCATTCAGGATATTTTTCCGGAGCATGAAAAACAAATCGATAAGTTGATGTCAAGTCTCTCAGATTCTGAGAAAATTGAGGCCATTGACTTATTGAAAAAATTAGGATTGCCTGCGGGTAAATTTTAATACGGCCAATTGGTCGTTTTTTTTTTATTTTTATTAAAGGTATATTAACGATGGGTGTCGAATGATTTAGTTGGAATATTAGAAAAAAGGGGTTGTTTCAATGAGTTTTGAAAATTATACATACGTTCGTCCGAGATTAGATGAAGTAACGGTAAAATTTGATGGGTTGCTTGAAGCCTTCAAAAAGGCTGCTTCCATTGAAGAACAAGGTGAGGTCATGAATGAAATTAATCTTCTTAGAAATGACCTTGGCACGATGTTTAATCTCTGTAATATTCGTCATACAATAGATACCAACGACGAATTTTATAAAACAGAGCAAGATTATATGGATGAAATTGGGCCTGAAATTGATGGATTAATTACTAGGTATTATCAAGCATTGATAGAGTCAAAATTCCGCAATGAGTTAGAAGACAAGTGGGGCAAGCAGCTTTTCGCTCTTGCCGAGGGGCAGCTTAAGACTTTTAAGCCGGAAATTATTCCATTACTTCAAAAGGAGAATCGTTTATCCACAGCATATACGAAGTTGATTGCTGCAGCAAAGATTGATTTTGAAGGGGAAGAGCGAACCCTCGCACAAATCGACCCATATATAGAATCGACGGATAGAGAGATGCGTAAACGGGCAAGTGCGGCAAAATTTGGGTTCTTCGCTAATCATGAGGAAGACCTTGACCGTATTTATGATGATCTGGTAAAAGTAAGAACGGAAATAGCCCAAAAACTAGGGTTTAAAAATTTTGTTGAGCTTGGTTATTACCGCATGATGCGCACGGATTACAACGCAGAAATGGTGGCTAATTTCCGCCAGCAGGTGAAGGATTTTATTGTACCAATCGCGACAAAACTTAAGGAGCGTCAGCGCGAACGATTAGGCCTTGAACAGTTAAAATATTATGATGAAGGCTTTGTGTTTCAGACTGGAAATGCGATTCCAAAGGGAAGTCCGGAATGGATTATTGAAAACGGACAAAAAATGTATGAAGACCTATCAAAGGAAACAGGAGAGTTTTTCCGTTTTATGCAGGAAAATAACCTAATGGACCTTGTTGCCAAGAAAGGGAAAGCAGGTGGTGGATATTGTACATTTATTGAGAACTATAAAGCACCGTTTATCTTTTCTAATTTCAATGGAACTTCCGGAGATATTGATGTGTTGACCCATGAAGCAGGGCATGCTTTCCAGGTTTATTCCAGCCGTCAGTTTGAAATTCCAGAATATTACTGGCCTACCTATGAGGCTTGTGAAATTCATTCGATGAGTATGGAATTCTTTACTTGGCCATGGATGGATTTGTTTTTTAAGGAAGATACTGATAAGTATAAATTTTCACACTTAAGTGGTGCCTTATTATTCCTCCCATATGGAGTTTCTGTTGATGAATTTCAGCACTGGGTATATGAAAATCCAACAGCATCTTCGGTAGATCGCAAGCTTCAATGGCGTGAAATTGAGAAAAAATATTTGCCGCATAAAGATTATGATGGCATTGAGTATTTAGAAAACGGTGGCTTCTGGCAGCGCCAGGGACACATTTATAATTCACCATTTTACTATATTGATTACACACTAGCACAAATTTGTGCCTTCCAATTCTGGAAGCGGTCAAGAGAGAAACAAGAAGAAGCTTGGGTTGATTATGTCAAGTTATGTAAGCTTGGCGGCAGCATGTCATTTACCAGACTTGTCAAGGAAGCAAACTTAATTTCACCATTTGAGGATGGTTGTGTCGAATCAGTTGTTGGAGAAATTGAGAATTGGCTAAATTCTGTAGACGATAAAAAACTATAATAAATAAAAAGCGAAGCCATGACAAAATGGCTTCGCTTTACTTTATTCAACGGCAACTACGCTAGAAACAACCTTTATTTTGTCATCTTCGACGATAACTGATAATTGTTTTACATCGGGTTGATCTAAAATAATATCGGCAATCATATCTTCGAGCTGTTCTTGGATTACTCTGCGAAGCGGGCGTGCCCCGAAGGCAGGGTGGTAACCAAGCTCAGCTAATTTTTCTTTTGTTTCGGTTGTCATCGTTATTTCAATGTGTTTCTCTCCTAAGGTTTCTTTTAAATTGGCCACCATTAAATCAACAATGTACAGGATATGTTCATTATCGAGTGAATTAAATTCAATGATACTATCAAAACGATTTAAGAATTCTGGTTTAAAGAAGCTACCAAGCGAATCGAGAATACTAGCTTCTTCAACTGCTTCACTTGCCCCAAAACCAACGTGAACCGTTTTGTGACTAATGCCGGCATTACTTGTCATGATGATGACGGTATCTTTAAAACTTACCATTCTTCCTCCGCTGTCTGTGAGACGACCGTCTTCAAGAATTTGTAGGAACATATGCTGAACGTCTGGATGTGCCTTTTCAATCTCATCTAATAAAATTATACTATAAGAATTTCGACGTACCTTTTCCGTCAGCTGTCCTGCCTCATCATGACCGATATACCCAGGAGGTGAACCAATTAATTTAGAGATGCTGTGTTTTTCCATGTATTCACTCATATCCAGGCGAATCATAGACTCCTTCGTACCAAATAATTCTTCAGCTAGTGTTTTGGCTAGCTCCGTTTTTCCGACACCTGTCGGACCGACAAATAAGAATGAGCCAATTGGACGATTCTTTGCTTTTAAGCCTGCTCGGCTACGGCGAATCGCTTTTGCTACTTTTTGTACCGCTTTTTCCTGACCGATGACTTTTTTATTTAAGTTTACTTGTAAATTTTTCATTCTAAGCTGTTCGTTTTGCTGGATTTTTCCTACTGGAATGCTTGTTTTTTGTTCTATAATTTTTTCTATATGTGAAACAGTGACAATTGGTCTTTCTGAGTTAGAACCCTTTTTTAGGGACTCTTCAAGTTTTGTTTCTTCATCACGAAGCTTCGCAGCCTTTTCATAATGTTCATTTTTTAATGCTTCTTCCTTGGCAGCGGCAATCTCCTTTAGTCGCACTTCAATTTGTTCATTACTTTCATTATCAGTAGTGAGATTCAATTTTGAACCAGCTTCATCAAGTAAGTCAATCGCCTTATCCGGTAAAAAGCGGTCTTGAATATAGCGCTGTGATAAGTTCACACAAGCATGGATTGCTTCATCTGCATAATTGACTTCATGGTAATCCTCGTATTTCTTCTGAATGCCCTTTAAGATTTGAATCGCAGCTTCGGCACTTGGTTCTTGAACATGAACAGGCTGGAAGCGACGCTCTAATGCTGAATCCTTTTCAATTTGCCGGTATTCCTTTAAGGTTGTGGCACCAATTACCTGCAATTCACCACGGGCAAGGGCGGGCTTAAGGATATTGCCGGCATCCATAGACCCTTCAGCAGAGCCGGCTCCAACAAGCAGATGAATTTCATCAATGAAAAGGATAATGTCGCTACGCTCTTGTAATTCCATAATTAATTGCTTCATTCGTTCCTCAAATTGACCGCGAATTCCGGTATTAGCGACCAGAGAAGCAACATCCAGCAAATACACTTCTTTATTTCTCAGCTTGACTGGGACATCTCCTTCAGCTATTTTTTGTGCCAGACCCTCAGCAATGGCTGTTTTCCCGACACCTGGTTCACCGATTAAAACGGGATTATTTTTGTTTCGTCTATTAAGGATTTCAATGACTCGTTTTACTTCATCATCACGTCCAATTACTGGGTCAATTAAACCTGCTTTAGCTAATTGGGTTAAGTTCTGACCGAATTGATCAATAAAGCCGGTATGTGCCGGTTTCCTTCCATTTTGTGAGGCAAATTGACTATTCGTGCTTTGACCCTCTGAAAAGCTTTTATTCATAAAGAGATCTTCAAAAGGGAAGCCTTGGAACGGATGCATGTTCATTCCAAAGCCCGCACCTAATGCCTGCTTTTCTTTTGCATAACATTCATGGCAGAGTTTCACATCATTTCGTTGTCCGTTAACATTCATTGTTAATTGCACAGTTGCTTGATTTTGCTTGCATTGTTGACAAAGCATAAATAAATAACCTCCTTGTTATCTCGCTTTAATCGTTTGACTTTGACTATATTTGACCTTGTAAGTTAGTATACTCTGACCTTTTTTGACTTTCAAGGAATTTGTTTATAGTAATAGTTGGTAGTCAAGGAAAAAAGCTCGTCTTTGTTTGTCCCTTGGTTCATATATTGATGTTAAGGGGGAGATGATGTGAAGAAGAATTGGAATCAAGCCTTTCAAATTGCGGCAGTTTATGTAGGGACTGTTGTAGGAGCAGGATTCGCCACAGGAAAAGAAATCGTTGAATTTTTTTCGCGATTTGGTTTCTTCGGCTTTATAAGTATATTAATGAGTGGATATCTTTTTGTCATGATTGGCTCAAAGATGATGAGAATGGCGGCACAAATCGAAGCAAAATCCTATCAAGAATTTAACGAGTACCTGTTTGGAAAATGGGCAGGCAGTGTCATAAATATATTTATGCTAATTATGCTTCTTGGGGTTAGTGCAGTGATGCTGGCAGGGGCAGGAGCGGTTTTTGAGGAACAACTAGGTCTTCCAAAAAATCTTGGCGTTTTTTTAACGATATTTCTATCCTATCTTGTTATGCTAGTAGGAACTAAAGGTCTGTTTGCCGTTAATACGTTTATTGTTCCATTAATGATTACTTTTAGCTTGATTTTAATGTTTTTATCGCTGCAAATGCCGCACTTTTTAGAGCATTTTTTGTTTATTCCCCATGCGGCTGATGGCTGGAAGAGTGTGATTGCCCCTTTTTCGTATGCAGCCTTAAATTTAGGCCTTGCCCAGGCGGTATTAGTACCCGTTGCAACAGAGGTTAGGGATGACTGGACTATTAAATGGGGGGGAATTCTTGGTGGACTTGCATTAACCCTAATATTAATCGGTAGTCATTTTACCTTGATTATGTTGCCAAACCTTGAATTGTATGATATTCCAATGGCGATTATTATGAAAAACCTGGCTCCGTTTTTTTATTGGATTTTTGTTCTCGTTATTTATGGAGAAATTTTCACTTCTGTAATTGGAAATGTCTTTGGACTTGATAGGCAATTGCAGCAGTACATGCCGGTTCCGACAATGTTATCAGTTACTGCTATTTTTGTTGTGTCCTACCTCATTAGTTTAGTGAATTATAGTACCTTGCTCTCCTACCTTTATCCCTTATTCGGGTATATTTGTATGACCTTTTTTATATTATTATGGATGAAACCATTTACTCCAAATGAGAAATAATCGAAAAAGCAGCTGATCACTTCAGCTGCTTTCGTTAGGTAAATGGCAGTATGATAAAAATCATGATATCAAAAATGATATGGGAAACAATCACAAGTGGCATACTTTTTTTCCAATAATAAAGTAAACCCCAGACAATACCTGAAATAAAAGCAGCAAAAACTAATAAGAAAGAGCTTGAATAAATATGGACCGAAGCATATAGTAGCGCGGCTATCACAATGCTCTCTAACGGTCTAAAGTATTTCAATAAACTTTTTTGAATAAATCCCCGCCAGAAAAGTTCCTCTCCAGGAGCAGCAACCAGGACCAATGCAATGTATTGCCAAAATAGTGAAGGCGCATACCAACGGTACAGTTTTTTAATACTGGTTTCAAATGGAAGATGTAGGATTCCGAGAACGTGAATCCCAATCCAAAAAATAAAATATAACAAGAATCCACTTATAGCACCAAGGAAGATATATTGGAAAAAGGATAGCTCATCCTCTACATCACCTTGGAACGTAGCAAAAGCTATTAACACGAGGACTGAGCCCGTAAAGATATACCAAAAAATAGCTTTATCATAGAAGGAAAAAAAAATGAGTGCATGTGCCATAATCAAGCCGGTTAAAAAGCGGAGGTTTAGGATGTTTTTTTTCATCAAGTAATGCCCCTTTAGCAATCAATAAAATATACTTTATCAAAAAAGATGTGGAAAAGGAAATGATTACATTAAACATTTTAACCAATTCTTATGATAAGAACATAAAAAGAAGAAAAAAATAAATAGGAAGGGAGTGAAAATAATGAGTAAAGCAAGGAGTCAAGAAGAAAGGGAATGGACTGTTAGGAAGCAGGACCAAAATCCTCATGGTAAAGTAAAATCTTTAAAGCAGTTATCTAAAGAAACAGGACAAGATAAATAATTTTATTTCACAAAAAGAAAAGGCAGCCAAGGCCTGCCTTTTCTACCATGTTTAGCTCCAGCGTCCATTTGCTAGTGTACTAGTCATTGAACGGACGCTTCCGCTTTTCTAGTATTCTTTCACATTAATAAGCGCTTTCTTTTACAACCTTATAGTTTTTATGGTTGACAACTGTACGCTGATCTAATTCTAAATCACGGTAATTATCCATATATGTTAGGTCGACTATTACAGAATTTTCATTAACCTTTTCTACAATCCCTTGCAAGCCGCCGCGGAATTCGATGATATTACCTACTTCTGCTTTTTTCAATTAGTCTCTCTCCTTTACCTTAAAAACTATAAAATCCATTTAAATAACAGTTTGCACTACTTTTCCAATTTCGTAAAGGATTTAATTTGACAATTTGGTTAATTCTTACTGGATTATTTATTATATGTTTAAGATTTCGACAAAAGAATGGGAAATATTCCTAAATGTTTCATAAAAGAATGAAATTTGACTTAAAAAAAGGAAAGCACTATAAAATAGAAAGAGGTAAAGGTGGTGCAACTAACAAATGAGGGAAGAAATAATAACGGAAATTTTGGATCGACTGATGTCCGGGGAACTTTCAGAGTATTATGTCAAGAATGATGAATTTATGGAATTTCGCCAAGTTCTTGTAAAGAGAAAGGACTTTAAGCATTTCCGCGGAATTGGCCAGCGTGGTGGAGATCTATTGTTTCAATATCTTAAAGAACCAAGAAGTTAATACTAGCCGTTCTAATAGGAGAATCCGGACATACTGGGTTCTCTTTTGTTTGGAAAAGTGCCTGAGTGTCGCATGATTGGATTGGGAGAGTAAATGTTTGGAAAAATATAAGAATTTGATAAAATAATAAAAGACTATAATATCGCAGTTACGTCTAAGGGGATGAGAGAATGGTATTTACAGAAAAAGTCGGTAAATTAAAGATGGAAATTGGAAAAGTGATTGTCGGAAAGGATACGGAAGTTGAATTAATGGCAATTTCTTTATTATTTAATGGACATATTTTACTTGAAAGTGTCCCTGGAACAGGCAAAACAATGCTTGCTAAAAGCTTTGCCACTGCGATCGGTGGGGAATTTTCGCGAATCCAATTTACACCAGATGTCCTTCCTAGCGATGTTACCGGGATTCAGTTTTTTAATCCTAAGATTCAAGAATTTGAACTGCGTCCAGGGCCAATTATGGCTAATCTTGTTTTAGCTGATGAAATTAACCGAGCCACACCAAGAACCCAGTCAAGTTTATTAGAAGTAATGGAGGAAAGGCAAGTAACGATCGATGGTGTAACCGTACCACTCGAGGAGCCGTTTATGGTTATAGCAACACAAAATCCAGTTGAATCACAGCAAGGGACCTTTTCCTTGCCCGTTGCGCAAATGGATCGGTTTTTTATTAAAATAAAGGTTGGGTATCCTGTGTACGAGGATGAAAAAAGAATCATAAAGATTCACCGCGGTGATACAAAAATGAACACCATTAACAAAGTTTTCTCCACTTCAGAAATTGTTCAATTAAAAGCTACCATAAACGACATACATCTTTCAGGTGATATTGAAGATTATCTGTTAAGAATCGTAAGGAAAACACGTGAGCATAATAGCATTGAACTCGGTGTAAGTCCCAGAGGAACCTTGGCGCTAATGAAAGCATCACAAGGAAAAGCTTTTTTGAATGGGCGTACATATGTTACCCCAGATGATGTGAAAGCTGTTGCCCCTTATGTCCTTGGCCATCGGATTTTTCTTTCAATTGAAGGGTCATTAACGAAAACGCCAGAAACGATAATAACTGAAATCCTTGATTCGATCCCTGTCCCAGTAGAAGCGGGTGCAACTGGATGAAATGGAATAAATATTCGGTGGAAGATCGAAAGATTCCGGGTATTATTGGCTTTGCAATCCTCCTGATTATTGTCAGCTTATATATGCAGTCTAAATTAGTCCTGTTCCTAGCTGTCTTTTTTCTCACTGTTGCCTACTTGAATCAACTTTACTTAAAAAGGGCTGGAGATCAGCTATATTTAAAAAATATCTATGAAAAAAAACATTTTTTTGTTGATAATAAAGGTCAATGGACATTATCGTTTCGAAACGAAGGGTATCCCATTTTAAAAGGAGAGTTAAGAGTTTACTTTGATTATTTTGTTGCCCCTGAAGATGTGAATCAAAAATCCAACCTATTGTTATATGATATTTCTATTCCATTTTCCATTTACACGAAGCAAACAAAACAAATCATTATTCCTTTTTCGGCAAAAAGAAGGGGAATTGCCAAGATTCGTAAGCTTGAATTTCACATTCCAAGCCTATTTGGTTTTGGAGAAACGATCTTAGAATCTAAATATTTTGTAAATCAACAAGCTGTAGTTTACCCAGAGCCAATACCAGTAAAAGGTTTAAAAGAGCATCTGTCGATTCTCCAAGGAGTAAATGTTGTTTCATTTTCCGTTTACGAGGAGCGGCTTGGGCCGTTAGGGACAAGAGACTATGTTCCATCTGACAGCTTTAATCGAATTCATTGGAAAGCGAGTGCTAGAAAACAAGCATTGCAAACGAAAATCTATGAAAAAATTTCTGATAAAGGCTGGAATATTTCATTAAACGTCTCTGATGGGCATTCGATTACAGGAAATCTTGAAAAATTACTAAGCAGTCTGGCCGAGATTGCTTACTATGCCTTTCATAAGCAAATTCCTTATTCAATGTGTATTAATGTACGAACATCTGGAAATACTCCTTTTCTTTACCTCCCAAAGGGTGAAGGAAAAGATCATTTACAATCGGCCTTGGAAACGCTTGCATCGATTAGTACCCAAAATACAAGTTTGCCATATGATTATATGCTATCTTTCTATACTCGGCATTTGGCGGTACAGCCTTTTTTCATCCATGCTGGGATTAGGACGGAAGATTCCAATCAGATGCTTTTTACCGTTTCTAATCAAGGTGCGAGAATGTTTGAATTAAAAATAGAGCAGGAGCATGGCTTACTCAGTGAATTGGAAATTCATCAGGAAAGAAGGGTTCTTTCGTGATGAATCGTGTGCTGGCTGTATCCTATCAATTTATGTTGGAATTCATATTGGGTATTCTTTTTCTATTCTTATTCTATATTAATAAAAATGAATTACCTCCTATTTTCTTACTAGCTGCAATATGTATCGGAAGTATCTTTTTATTTACCATTCTTCTTACAAAGTTTTTCGATAAAGGGAAATGGCTGTATTTTGTCACAGTCTTTCCAGTGTTGTTGGTGGTTGGTCATTTTGCTCATTTTTCAATAATTATCGGATTACTACTGGGATTATTTCTTTTTTGGCGAGGAATATCCTTGTTTGATGATTTTTCCACACCTTCGGAAGGAATATTATTATTGTTGTCTTTTTTAATCGGTCTGGTCGCCATTATTTACGCTGCAATGAGTCAGTATTATTTTACAAAGGAAATTACTTATGTGCTTTTTTCTCAAATTCTCAGTGTGCTAATTGGTGGTTTTATAAGAAAGTGGAATTCAATCCAGGCCGATAGGTTAAAATTCGCCCTTTATTTTTTAAAAATGATTGTAGGTATTATGGCAATGGGTGTGGCGTTGACTTTCCTGATGAAGTATATCCAATTTATTTATTTTGGAATATTACATTTGGCCGCATGGTTATTTTCTAGTATGGCGGCACCGATCTTTAGTATCTTTCAATATCTTCTGAGTTTATTTGGGAATAACGAAAGTCATCAAAACCTGAACGTCAGTGATGTACAGGGGGAAGCGGAGAAATACCAAGATCAATCATATGGATTAACAGAAAATATCTTGTATATCCTTCTCATCTTAGCTGCAATATCATTTATCATCTATCTGTTTTATAAAATGATATTAAAGAGGCAAACAATTGCGGTTCATGCTTCGCCCTTTGTTACTATTATAGAAGGAGAATTTGGAACAAACCAATCCTCCTATTTACGAAGGAGGGTAAAACCGCCTGCTGATATCATACGGAGAGAAATATTTGAATTAGAGAAGTATGCACATAAACTAAAATTAGGACGTTTTCCTTATGAAACCCTTGAAGAATGGTGGCACAGGGTTGGACTAACAGGAACGGGTAAATCCATTGAAATCTACGAAAAAGTCCGATATGGCGGTGGTACATCGTCAATCGAAGAACAAATACTTATCCAAACGGAGATCCGCCGTTTAAAGCAGCAAGTAAAAGAAATCGATAAAGTTCGAAAAGATCAGAAGTATAATAAATAATTTAGCTATTTTAGTTGTATGAAAAAAATGAAGTGAATTTCTAGCATTTATCCTGAACAGAAGTGCAGCAACAAACAAGCTAAATAGGGTATTTATTATTGGTAACAGATGGGAAAAGTAACAGAAAATAGAAGGAAATTACTTATATCTTTCTTCTTGTAGTGATTTAGTTGACTAAAAGAGGTAAATTGTATAAATTTAATGGGCAAGTATCAAATAATCATATTACATATATAAAAGGAGTTTGGATAGCATGACAGAGAAACAATTTAAAGTAATCGCAGAAACAGGAATTCACGCGAGACCGGCAACTTTATTGGTTCAAACAGCAAGCAAATTCGATTCAGAAATAAACTTAGAGTTTAAAGGAAAAAAAGTAAATTTAAAATCAATCATGGGTGTTATGTCTCTAGGCATTGGCCAGGGAGCAGATATTAAGATTACAGCAGAAGGCAGCGATGCTGATCATGCCTTAAACAGCCTTGAAGAAACATTGAAAAAAGAAGGATTGGCTGAATAATGACTTTTTTATCTGGAATAGCCGCGTCAAATGGTATTGCAATTGCTAAGGCATACCGTTTAGTTGAGCCGGATTTATCTTTTGAACAGAAAACAATAGATGATGCTGCTGCTGAGGTTGAACGTTTTCGTCAAGCTATGAACAAATCCAAAGCTGAACTAGAAGTCATTCGTGACCGTGCTAAGGTGGACCTTGGCGAGGACAAAGCCGCAATTTTTGAAGCACATCTCCTTGTACTCAGTGATCCAGAATTAAACACACCGATTGAAGATAAAATTACATCTGAAAATGTGAATGCAGAATCTGCCCTTAAAGAAATTGCTGACATGTTTGTGATGATGTTTGAGCAAATGGATAATGAATACATGAAAGAACGGGCAGCTGATATCCGTGATGTAACTAAACGTGTTCTTTCCCATTTGTTAGGAGTTCAAATAGTAAATCCGAGTATGATTGCTGAAGAAGTGATTATTGTGGCGGAAGATTTAACACCTTCAGATACAGCTCAATTAAATCGGCAATTTGTAAAAGGATTCACGACAAACATCGGAGGTCGGACATCACATTCAGCGATTATGGCGCGTTCTTTGGAGATTCCTGCTGTTGTTGGTACCAAGACAGCTACTGAAGCCATTAATAATGGAGATTTCGTTATTGTCGATGGGTTAAAGGGCGAAGTCCATATTAATCCAACACCTGAACTTGTTGAACAATATCGAAAAATTCATGATGAATATGAAGTGCAAAAAGCGGAATGGGCGAAACTTGTCAATGAACCAACAGTATCTGCTGACGGCCAGCATGTTGAATTGGTTGCCAATATCGGTACTCCTAATGATTTAAAAGGGGTTATCGCTAATGGTGGGGAAGGCGTCGGATTGTATAGAACCGAATTTCTTTACATGGGCCGAGATCAGCTTCCTACTGAGGAAGAACAGTTTGTAGCCTATAAAGCAGTTCTAGAAGGAATGACTGGCAAGCCAGTTGTTGTTCGAACACTGGATATTGGCGGTGATAAAGAACTGCCATACCTAGAATTACCAAAGGAAATGAATCCATTCCTAGGTTTCAGAGCGATTCGTTTATGTTTAGAAGAACAAGGGATATTCCGTACCCAACTCCGTGCCTTATTACGGGCAAGCATCTATGGAAATTTAAAGATCATGTTCCCGATGATAGCAACTTTGGATGAGTTCCGCGCGGCAAAGGCCATTCTTGAGGAAGAAAAGCAAAAGCTTCTTGCTGAGGGTCAAAAAGTAGCAGAGAAGATTGAACTCGGAATTATGGTAGAAATTCCATCTACTGCCATTCTTGCTGACCAATTTGCAAAAGAAGTGGACTTCTTCAGTATCGGAACGAATGATTTAATTCAATATACAATGGCAGCAGACCGGATGAACCAACGTGTATCCTATCTTTATCAGCCATATAGCCCATCAATTTTACGTTTAGTAAAAATGGTTATTGATGCATCACATGTAGAAGGAAAATGGACAGGTATGTGCGGAGAAATGGCTGGAGATGAAACCGCGATTCCGATTCTTCTTGGACTTGGCTTGGACGAGTTTTCAATGAGCGCAACATCGATTCTAAAGGCGCGCTCCCTAATTCGGAACTTGAAAAAGTCTGATATGGAGAAACTAGCAATCGAGGTACTCAATATGCAAACAACTGCTCAAGTCATTGAAGCAGTAAATTTAGCAACAAAGCTATAAGATACTTTTCTACAAAAAGGAGTGACTCATCAAGGAGTCGCTCCTTTTTTCGTGAAGGGATGAAAATTATTTTAAGTTCAAATATCGAATTTAAAATACGGGAAACAGTAAAGCTATTTAGATTAAAAACAATTTCCTAGAGTAAACTTTCTTAAACGTTTACTACCAAGGTATTTTGGCTATGGTAAAAGTATAAGGGAGTGTTATAGATGCGAAGAAATAGGAAAATCGTGATGTTGTTGGTCTTAGGGGCTTATTGTTTATCCATTTTAACTGGTTGTGGACTAGTGTTTTCAAATGAATTAATTGTCAATCGCTATGCCGATGCCCTACTTACCAAAAATAATGAGCTTCAATTTCGCTTTCGAATTAATAATGAACTACTAGAGGGGCAACAGTTATACAAAGTAAAAGTTAGCATTCACGACGACAGGTTAGCTGCCGCAATCGGAAAACGTGAAATAATCTATGGAGAAGACCAAGTACTGAACGGTGAATATTTAGAGGTGAAAGGAAAAAGTGAAAAATATATTTTTATGGATCCGATCCCTTTGAAAAAAGATTTACACATTGATCTACTTAAAAAAATGATTGAGCAGGAGCAGGGTGTCTCTATTGAAGTGTATAATAACGAGGAAGTATTTGGACGTGCCTTTTTAACGAACTTTTCTTCTGAATTATAATTTATGGTTTAGCATTGCTGGTTTTGGGCAAAATTTATATGTGCATAAATTTGGAGATGGAGCACTTAAGACCGGAACGACTGAGACGTTCTGGTTTTTTTTATTCCCTATAAATAAATGATAGTGCTAAAATAAAAGGAAATTAAAGTGAGGGGAAGGATTATATTGTTAACTAAAGAAAATACGGTAATTGGATTTATTGGCATAGGTGTGATGGGGAAAAGCATGGCAGGGCACCTATTAAATGCTGGCTATCCCTTAGTAGTTTATTCAAGAACAAAGGAAAAGGCCGCAGACTTGTTGGAAATGGGGGCTATCTGGGCTGAAACCCCAAGAATAGTGGCAGAAAAGGCTTCAGTTATTTTTACTATGGTGGGGTACCCAACGGATGTTGAGGAAGTTTATTTTGGAGAACATGGTTTGATTCATTATGGAAAACCAGGAAGTTATTTTATTGATATGACAACTTCTGCCCCGTCTCTTGCTGTAAAGATATACGAAGAGGCAAACAAGCGAGGGATTCAAGCAATTGATGCTCCGGTATCTGGCGGGGACGTGGGGGCAAAAGAAGCGAAACTATCAATTATGGTTGGTGGAGAGGAGGCTGCTTTTGCTGCAATTCGTCCAATCCTCGAGTATCTAGGAACAAATATTGTCTACCAAGGAAAACCGGGGGCAGGACAACATACAAAAATGTGTAATCAAATTGCCATTGCATCTAATATGATTGGTGTCTGTGAAGCGGTTGTTTATGCTGAAAAAGCGGGACTTAATCCTGAAAATGTTTTAAAAAGTATTACAGCAGGAGCTGCCGGCAGCTGGTCTTTAAGTAATCTAGCCCCAAGAATGTTGAATGGGAATTTTGAACCTGGTTTTTACATAAAGCATTTTATTAAGGATATGAAAATTGCTTTGGATGAGGCTGAGCAAATGGAAATGAAGGTACCAGGACTGGCTTTAGCGAAATCTCTCTATGATCAATTAGTTGAACAAGGCGAAGAAAATAGCGGAACGCAGGCTTTATATAAATATTGGCTGGGCTAAGAGGAAATGAATAATTTCCTTCGGTCTTCAAGAAACTATGATAGAAATCTTGAAAATAGGAGGAATTGTTAATGGCAAAACGAACAAAAAAGAATGATCCGCAACAAAAAAATAAAAAGGGTTTTGATTCTGCCGTATTAAATGAAGAATTTGCCCATGAAATGGGTTCTGCAGCCGCAAATCAAATTCATAAAGAAAAGGCTAAAAAGGAAAAGGCTCCAAAGAATAATGGAAAATATAAAGGACAATAAAGAAATAACCCTCACTTTATACTCAGTGAGGGTTATTTCTTACCATTTTTTTAAATAGTGTTCAATTTGATTAAGGCCGAGCTCTAATGTTTCCATGGAACAAGCAAAGGATAAACGAAAATAGCCTTCCCCGTAATTGGAAAATGAACTACCAGGAACAACTGCCACCTTTGTTTCCTGAACAAGCCTAAGTGCAAAGTCAAAGCTATTCAAAGGAATGCAGTCGGGAATTTTGACAAAGAAATAAAAAGCCCCATCGGGTTTAACGACATCAAGCCCCATTGAGATTAACCGATTAAAAACATATTCTCTTCTCACCATATATTCTTTTTTCATGACCAGTGCATTATCAAACCCTGCGGTTAGGGCTTCGTAAGCCGCTTTTTGGGCAATGGAATTGGCACAAGAAACATTATATTGGTGGACCTTTAAAATGTGCTGGGCAATGTTTTCTGGAGCAAATAAAAAGCCAATTCGCCAGCCTGTCATCGAGTGGGATTTGGATACTCCGTTAATCACAATCGTTTTTTCCTTTATAAAACCAGCGATTGATGTATGTGGCTGGTCATAGGTGAGCTCACTGTATATTTCGTCAGCTAGGATGAAAATATCCTTTCCTCTTAAAAACTCAGCTATTTCTTTCAGTTCTTCTTCCGTGAGGCTTACTCCAGTCGGATTCGATGGGTAGGGAAGCACGATACATCGGGTTTTGTCGGTAATAAATGGTTTGATCATATTCAAAGTAAAGCGAAAGTGATTTTCGCGAGTATCAACATGCACTGGAACGGCACCCATCATTCGAATAATCGGTTCATATCCAGGATAAATCGGTCCGGGTAGTATTACTTCTGTTCCCTCTGTTAATATCGTACGAAAGGCAATATCAATCGCTTCGCTTGCTCCCGTTGTAACGATTACTTCTGATTCAGGATTATAACGCAAGCCATATTTTTTTTCGTAAAAATCGCAAGCCGCTTTCCTTAGTTCAATCGTCCCAGCGTTGTGTGTATAGGAGGTAAAGTTATTATTAATTGCAGCAATACCCGCTTTTTTCACATGTTCTGGCGTTGGGAAATCTGGCTGTCCTATTGTAAAGGAAATCAAGTCATCCATATGGGCTACCATATTAAAAAATTTCCTGATTCCCGAAATTTCAATATTTTTCACCTGTGGATTAATCAAATGCTCCAAACTAGTCCATCCTTCCGTTTAAGGATTCATTTTCTGTAGAGAATATATTGATTATAGACTTTTGGAGCTAAAGATTCTACTATTTAGGGGACCGTTTATGTTGGAATTAAAAAACGATCTAAAGAATCTTTAGACCGTTTTTTTGGGGGAGGGGGTATATATCAAATTAAAGAGTATTATTAATAACCATAATCCCAGTCAACCTCATCCTCATGCCAGAAGACAGGTGACACAAGACCGAATTCTACTATTTTTTCATCGAGCTTGCATTTGCAATTTGCGTTTCCACATTGATCCTTAAGCTCAACGTAAATGGAATGATCCACATTTTCAATAAATGTAATATCTTGCTCTTGGAATAGAATCGCAGTTCCTTTCATGCTAAAGCACCTCTTTTAAAAGTTTATCCAAACTGTAAATTATCTACTCTATGCGTGTATTGTAAATCGGATTTTAATGACAGTCTATCCATTTGTGATGTTGTTCACAAAATTATCAAGAATATGTTGCAAAATTAAGGCAAAATACATGACCGAGGAGAACCGATTTGGAAGCAGAAAAAAAGCCAGGTATATCCTGGCTTTTTGCAGTACTGTTAGAAGTATCTTTCACCTAACTTTTTGAAAATTGGTTTTTGGTAGGTTCGCTGATTTTTTTGCTTATGGGTAGGAGGCTGTTCATCTTCAGCAAGACCGGTGTAGGATTGTAATAATGCTTTTGCTGTATTAAGAGAGAGCGCGGCCTTTGGGTTTCGTACAAGTCCATCTAATTTGCCTAGATGGGGGAGGTCATGAAAATCAGTTTTTGTCGGAGGTATATGAAAAGTATATCTTCCACATTCAACGAGGACATCTGACTGCTGCTGGCTATTTCGTGGATTCTCAGAAAAATGGAGACCTACCTTTTTAGCTTTACCTTCTAGGATCAACTTTTTTAACGATTCTTGTTTTAATTTGTACAGAAATTTGGGATTAGTTGCTGTTTTTGCATGGCGATTCACGATAAAGACTGCTTGAGCGAGGTTTTCACTGGTTAGCTTTGATTGGTTTAGGGGATATTTCTGATCGGGATTCAAAATATGGTCTCCTTTCTATCTTTTAAACAACCTCATTATAACCTTTTTTGGGGCAAAGAGGAATATTACTACAGCGATAATTTCGTAAAAAAGCGAAGTGGATTTTTATTTAATGTAATCAAAAATAGATATCGTATACAAAAAGTCGTCCAGTACAATAACAAATTGAAAAAAACTTTATTAAAATAATCAATATTTTCGATAAATTACTTTCTTTCAGTTAATTTAATTGTAAAATAGAATTACTAGAATGTAAAAACATTATTGTGAAAAAAGGGAATTTTTTCGTTTGAAGGATGATTAAATGGATAATTTAAATAGATTATTAACTAAAGAATTAGCATTAGGGAAGACCAATAGTATGATTCAGAAAATCATTTTTGATATTATTTTTCAACATGTTCAAGATATGGTTTTTGTTATGAAAGTGGAAAAGGGACCTAGATTTCGCTATTTGTTTGTCAATGAATCAGGAATGCAGAAAGCAAATCTTTCGATTGATGTGCTTGGAAAAACCATGCAAGAAGTTCTTCCGGTCGATTTTGCCAACACCCTACAGCAGAAATATGAGAAAGTATTAAAAACAAAAGATATTGTTTTGTTTGATGATCAATTCTATTTAGATGGACAAAAGGAAATATATGGGGAAACGATTTTAACCCCTGTGTACAACAATAAAAAAGTAATTAGTTATGTGGTAGCTGTAACGAGAGATATAACTGAATGGTCGCTAGAGAAAAATAAAATCATAGAAAGCGAACAAAGATATCGCTCGATTGTTGATAATAATTTAGATGCAATTTTTACGATTAGTCCAGAAGGAAAAATTCTTGAAGCAAATCCTGCTGCTTCTTTGTTGACAGGATATGCTGAAAAACAAATGACCAATCGATTTATTTATGACTTGGTCAATGATCATGATTTAGAAAAGTTTAAAACACTATTAGAAAAAACTTGTTTAGGATATGCTATGGAATCACTAGATTGCAAAATTATCCATAGGAAAGGCCAACTGCTAAATGTCCAAATAAAAACTGTTCCCATCGTGGTCCATAGTGATATTAACGGGCTTTATGTCATTTTTAAGGATTTATCAGATCAGGCTAAAAATATGGAAATAATAAAATTTATGTCATTTCATGATCAACTAACAGGACTTCTGAATAGAAGTGCTCTACTTGAGCATTTAAATGAATATATCTTTTCGCCTTTCCGAAAAACGGAAGAATTTGCATTAATTACAATTGACTTGGACCGGTTTAAATATTTAAATGATACCCTTGGTCACCTGGCGGGTGATCAAATATTAAAAAAGGTGGCTGAACGATTACTACGATTTCAAAATGATCATTGCTATGTATATCGTGTTGGCGGAGATGAGTTCAATATTTTACTTTTAAATATCGGGAGACAAGAGGCCGGTGCATTTGTCCGAAAGGTATTTACTGCATTCGCACGATCCTTTTATTTGAATTCCCAAGAGTACTTTATTTCCCCGAGTATCGGCATTAGTATGTATCCTAATGATGGCAAGGATGCTGAAATGCTGATTAAAAATGCCGATGAAGCCCTATTTCGGGTAAAGGAACGAGGGAAGGCGCATTATCAATTTTATCGTACAGATATGAATTCAGTTTTTACGAACATCGTTACTTTAGAGACTCATTTACGGAAGGCAATTGATAAAGCTGAACTTAGCCTATTCTATCAGCCTCAAGTTGACATTGCAACTGGAGAAGTGAGAAGTTTCGAAGCCCTCCTTCGCTGGAATGATAGGGAGTTCGGCAGTATTTCCCCAAGTGTGTTCATTCCATTAGCTGAGGATACTGGGCTTATTATTTCAATTGGGCATTGGGTTATCGAAAATGCTTGTGAGCAAATAAAATGCTGGAATGATAAGGGGTATATTGATATTCATGTGGCTATTAACATCTCCCAAAAGCAATTCCAGCACCCTAACCTTGTTCAATTTATTCAATCCATGATTGAAAAATATAAAATAAAGGCATCTTCTTTAGGAATAGAAATTACAGAAGGAGCAATGCATGATACAAAAGAAACCATTCCCATTTTAAAGAAAATGAAAGAACTGGGAATTTCCATCTCTGTTGACGATTTTGGGACAGGGTATTCATCATTAAATTACATAAAACAATTTCCCATTGATATATTAAAAATTGATCAGTCCTTTATTAGGGATATTCTGATTGCTGAGAAGGATGCAGCGATTACTTCCACGATCATTCACTTAGGAAAAAGTTTAGGGCTCGAAGTAGTTGCAGAAGGTGTCGAGAGTTTAGAACAAGTTGAGTTTCTTACAAATGCCAACTGTCATAAAATTCAGGGCTTTTATTATTCCAAACCACTCCCAGCTGATGAAATTGAGAAGCAATTTTTACTAGAAAAATGTCTGAAGGAATCATAGTAATCGAAAGAAAAATCCTTATCTTCAAGTGATAAGGATTTTTTTAGTTGGAATTCAAGGTAAAGATTGTCAATTCTGGTTTTGACATAAAACGAAAGGGAAGCCGGGTTGTTCCTATTCCTCTGTTTACATAAAGGGTTAACTGGTGGTCATCGCCAATCGAATAAAGCCCTTCTGGATAAATTTTTGCAAATGGCGGTTTAATAAGTGCTCCGATAAATGGTATTTTTACCTGTCCGCCGTGGCTATGCCCGCTGATTTGCCACTGAATTGGATACATCGCAGCATCATCTGCAAGGTCAGGGGCATGTGATAGTAAAATTTTAAAATGATTATCAGGCACATTTTTTAGCGCTAAGGGCAAATCCGGGTTCCCTAACATCGCATCGTCGATTCCAAGCAGATAGATGCTGCTTCCGTCCTTTAGTTTTATTGATGTTGATTCATTCAGAAGCACGGTGAAATTCGTGCTTTCCATAATATTACGGTAAATATCAGAACCATAGCCCCCATGGTCATGGTTACCAAAAATACAGAATTTCCCGAGCGGGGCATGTAATTTTTCTAACATTGGTAAGAGTTGATGGATATCCCTAAATTTATTGGGCTCATCCATTAAATCACCGGTAAATAATATAATATCTGGCTTAAGGTTATTAATCTTATTCACTAATTTTTTGAATTGATCAAGATTGTATTGAAATCCAAGGTGGGTATCACTAAATTGAATTATATTTATGCCATTAAAGCTTTTCGGGATTAATGGGTGTTTAATATGCTGCCGCTTGATATCAAGTAATGAGGGCTCAATTCGATTGGCATAAAGGTAGCCCCCCGAACTCAACCCGAGAACGGTTAGAAATGAACCAAATGTACGTTTCAGTAATGTTCTCCTCGTCAGTTTCTTTTTCATTTTTTCTACCAACCTATTTTTTATTTACCATTCTATAAAATAGAAGAGTCCATTTGTATTGTCTTTAAAAACAGCTATTTTTGCAAGAGAAAAAGATTACTTGTATGATATTATTCAAAAAAACAAAAAAAATTCTAAAAAGCAGCCAAGGGCTGCTTCTTAAAAATTCACTTATATCTAACAGCACGGCTTTGCAATGCCTTCCAAGAAGAGATGAACTGTTCTTTTCCTCCTTTGTGTAGTGCTTATGGATAGGATGTGATTGTTTCTCAGCAGCTATAATGGTATCCTTTTGGAAAAGAACGAGAAGGATCGGTTAAGCGTATCATAAATTGAGAATAAATTATTGGAGGTACGTGGATGGATGCATTGGAAATCCTATCGGATCTTGAAAATTGTTTCCCGTATTTTCAACCGATTATTAGTGCCGATGAACAAAGAGTAATTGCCTATGAGGTTCTGGGAAGATATCAATCAGAGGGCAATATCATAAGTTTAGGCCCCTTTTTTCAGGATGATCAAATTCCGGATGAATATAAATTTGAAGTGGATTTGCTGATCGTTAGAAAAGCTCTTGAAAAAGCACTGGAGCTTGATGAGGATGTAAGTATTTTCATAAATCGAAATGCCGAGCTATTAATGTATGGGCACGGGGAACCATTTTTACAAGAGCTTTTAACATTTGAAAAAAGAGGATTACGTTTACAGCGAATCGTTTTAGAAATTTCTGAACGAAAATATGAAGGGGATTTAAATCAATTTGATCACCTTTTGCAGTATTACCGGACGTATGGGATTAAAATTGCTATTGCAAGTATTGATAGCGAAAGTCCTAATTTTGAACGGATTGGTCAGCTTGACCCGAATATTTTAAAAATTAACCTCCAGGCATTGAAATCTTCAGCCACAGGAATGAATTTTAATGATGTTTTGTTCTCTTTATCACTTTTGGCAAGGAAAATTGGTGCCACGCTTTTGTTTGAAAATATAGAAATGAGTTATCAGTTGCAGTTTGCATGGAAAAACGGCGGCCGCTACTATCAGGGTTACTATTTACATCCACCCTCGGCTGAATTTATTCAGCGTGACTTATTAAAATATCGCTTGAAAGAAAAATTCCATGATTTTATTTCGTATGAAAAGAGGAAATTGGAAGCTGTGTTTAATACGGCGGAATATTTTCAGGCAAAGGTTCAGGAAATGGTCTTCAAAAACAGAAAAGCTGGCTATGAAGAATTATTTCAAGCTTTAATAAAGGAAATGGACCAAATTGCTTTTCGGATGTATGTTTGTGATGGTGATGGGTTTCAAAAATCAGCCAATATATTTAAAAGTAAAAATGGCTGGAATTCACAGTCTGAATACATCGACAAAAATTGGAGTTGGCGGCCTTATTTTTTGGAAAACATCATAAAGATGCGACATGAACAAAAAGGAATACTGTCTGATTTGTATTGTGATATTGAAACGGGAGAAACGATCCGAACTTTTTCATTTCCAATGAATGGGAACGATTATTTATTTATCGATCTGTCTTATCAATATTTATTTGAACACGACCAATTACTTTAAGAATGCACTGTATAGATTGATTCATTGCGTGGCATTTTAATGGTAACTTTCATTAGAAGGAGTCTTGCTCATGAATCTTTTTGTCAATATCCTTGCGATTGCGATTTTCGGTACACTTGCGGTTTCACTACTATATACATTGTCAGTTGCAAGACAGCAAAAGGCGGTTGAAGGAGATATTGATACCAAAATGGCTAAACCAGTAAAAGAGAATATTTATTTAAGAAATCCTATTTTCTTAGCCTATATAATCTTTTTTGCTTTGGTCCTTTTTATTATCCTGTTTGTAGCGATTACTTTTTAATAAATAGGTCTCAAGCCTTTTGAGGCCTATTTTTTATGTTCATTTAAGAAAAAAATTAGCTAAATTTTCATTTTTGCTTGGACAAATGAAGAACGTTATTTTATTCTTTTAATATTGGCATATAAAAAGATTCATTTGAAAAATCCTGAAAAAAATCCATCAGGATAGAAACATGCCAAATGAGAAACATAACTGTAGGCAGTTTGTTTTGTGTTTGAAAGGAGGAAAAGTTTATGTCACAGCTTCAAGGTATATTAACAAGATTAAAAAATCTTCAAGAACAATCTAATAGTGGTGAACCGGCGCAGCGCTATTTCGAGGTAAATGGAGAAAGAAAGTGTCAAGTAACATTTCATCCAAAAACAGAAACATTTGAATTAGAAATATATAATGAGAAAGAAAAGCCAAAACGATATCAATTTGATAATATTGATATGATTACCATCGAAATATTTGATTTAATTCAATAAGGGACCTTTAGAGGTTCCTTTCTTTTTCTCTTTAGGAAGTTCAAAAATATACCACAGACCACCGAAAACTATGATAGAATAAGTTTGTATTTAGTGAAACTTCCATTATTGGGGGTTTTCCTTCATCCCCAAATGATAGTTAGTTGAACCAATCGGACTTTTACGGGCAGTTGATCCTCCGCTTATCCTTATTTGGTTCAGTCAAAGTCTTGTGGTGGGGGCTTACTACCCGTTAAGGCGGGACAAAACAAACATTGAGGAGTTTTCGGCAATGATCAGTCTTTCCAGTGGGGAATTTTTAGAGCTAACAATTAAAGAATTTATGATACCATCTGAGCGGGTTGCACATGTACAAATAGGAAACAATCTCGAGCATGCCCTATTGGTGTTAACAAAAAGTGGTTATACAGCTATTCCTGTTTTGGATCCGCATTATAAACTTCACGGATTAATCAGTACACCCATTATTATGGATTCGATTCTTGGTCTTGAACGAATTGAATTTGAACAACTTGAAAATAAGCGCGTTGAAGAGGTTATGAGAAAGTCAATACCTCGAGTTAAAATTTCTGCATCGATTTTCATCTGTCTTGATTTACTTGTAAACCATCCGTTTTTGTGTGTAGAAACGGAGGATGGATTTTTTGAAGGAATTTTGCCAAGGAGCACGGTCTTAAATCAATTAAATAAAATCGTAAAAAGGTTTAAAAAATAATAAAATGATGTTCAGGCTCCCCAAAAAGTACGAAAGCTCTGTGTAACCGCACAGGGCTTTTATTAATAAATTAATGAAACTTTTTTTAATGCGCTTTATAATAAAAAGAAAAATAATAAAGAGGTATTGCCTTGTCCTCATTATCTGAATTTCAATTATTATCCGTTTTAGCACAGGAAATGAATATGCGCAAATCATCGGAACGGCTGTTTGTTTCGCAGCCAGCCCTTTCACAGCGCTTACAGACAATCGAAAAAGACTGGGGTACAAAGCTATTTATCCGCTCACAAAAAGGACTGTCCCTTACCCCGGCAGGAGAGCATGTGATTGATTTTGTAAACGAAGTACTTAAAAAACAGGAAAAGGTTCGTGAAACCATACATTCCCTGCAATCTGGGGTGTCAGGCACCTTAAAAATTGCGGTAGCTTCTATTGTGGGTCAAAATTGGCTTCCACAAGTACTAAAGAAGTTTATTGATAAATATCCGCAGGCGAAAATTTCACTTGTGACGGGATGGAGCAGCGAAATTCTTAAATGTTTATACGATGACCAAGTCCATATAGGGATTATTCGTGGAACGCCCGATTGGAAAGGTGTAAAGGTACATCTTTTTAACGATCCGCTTTATCTGGTCGACCGAGAGATTACTACTCCTGAACAAGTAATTGATACTGATCGTCCCTTTATTCAATTTAAAAGTGATTCGAATTATTACCAGGAGATTCAGGATTGGTGGATGCGCAACTTTAAAACATCACCTAAAAGAACAGTTGTTGTTGACCAAATTGAGACATGCAAACAAATGGCCTTTAATGGAATCGGCTACGCTATTTTGCCAGCCATTACTTTAACAAAAGCGGAAAGGAATATTTTCAAAATACCCCTTGTTGATGAGAACAACGAACCGTTAAAACGTGATACCTGGCTGTTGGGATATGAGTCCGCCTTCCAATTAAAGCAAGTGCAAGCGTTTGTGGATCTAATTAAGGAGCATATCGCTGAATCTTCAGAAGAGTAAGGGTGTTTTTCTTGTTTTCATTCCTTTTGTTTGTTAAAGTATTTTCTATAGTCTAGCTGGAGCGCCTAGCCTGTCTTCATCCTGAATGAGCTTGCCAACCGACTTATTCTACCTATAAAGGGGCTGACCAAAGCGCTTCCACTTTTTTTATTACATACATTAGGGGGTTACTATATGAAAATGATGGATGCAAATGAAATTATTTCTTTTATTCAAAATAGTAAAAAATCTACACCGGTAAAGGTATATTTAAAAGGGGATTTAGCGAACATTGATTTTGGAAGTGATTCTAAAGCTTTTATTAATGGTAATACAGGCGTTGTCTTTGGGGAATGGTCTGAAATCAATTCGGCATTGGAAGCGAACAAAGCGAAAATTGAAGATTTTGTGATTGAAGATGATCGCCGTAATTCTGCAATACCTTTATTAGATATTAAACATATTAATGCACGGATCGAACCGGGAGTCATTATTCGTGATCAGGTTGAAATTGGCGATAATGCGGTTATTATGATGGGGGCCGTTATCAATATTGGCGCTGTTATTGGGGAAAAAACAATGATTGATATGGGAGTTGTCCTTGGCGGGAGAGCAACAGTAGGGAAAAACTGTCACATCGGGGCAGGAACCGTTTTAGCAGGTGTAATCGAGCCACCATCAGCAAAACCAGTGGTCATAGAAGATGATGTCCTGATTGGTGCGAACGCAGTTGTTCTTGAGGGAGTAACGGTTGGGACTGGATCTGTTGTTGCTGCAGGAGCTGTAGTAACAAAAGATGTTCCTCCTTTTACAGTCGTTGCAGGAACTCCGGCAAAAAAAATCAAAGATATTGATGAAAAGACGAAATCAAAAACGGAAATTATGCAAGAGCTTCGTCAACTATAATGAAATTTCAGCGTGGAGCTTTCCACGCTTCTTTTATAGCAGAAAAGAGGTATTTTAAATGAATCCATTGATCAAAATTCGTCGTGATCTTCATCAAATTCCAGAACTCGGATTTCAAGAATTTAAGACGCAGGCCTATTTATTAACTTACCTAGAGTCTTTGCCGCAGGAACGAATGACCATTAAAAAATGGGAAACAGGATTATTTGTTAAGGTTCATGGTAGTAATCCTCAAAAAACAATTGGCTACAGAACTGACATTGATGGCCTGCCAATTAGCGAAGAAACAGAATTACCATTTACCTCCACGCATGATTTAAGAATGCATGCCTGTGGCCATGATTTCCACATGAGCATCGCTCTTGGGGTGCTGACCTATTTTGCTCGACATCAAATCAACGACGACCTCTTATTTGTTTTTCAACCTGCTGAGGAAGGACCTGGCGGGGCTGAACCAATGTTGGAATCTGAAGAAATGCAAGAATGGAAGCCGGATTTGATTCTTGCCTTACATATCGCACCTGAGTATCCAGTTGGTACCATCGCATTAAAAGAAGGTTTATTATTTGCTAATACCTCTGAATTGTTTATTGACCTTAAAGGCAAAGGAGGACATGCTGCCTATCCTCACCAGACGAATGATATGGTGGTCGCTGCCTGCACACTCGTCAATCAGCTGCAAACCATCATTTCAAGGAACGTTGACCCATTAGATAGTGCCGTAATAACAATCGGCAAAATTACTGGGGGAACAGTTCAAAATATTATTGCTGAAAAGGCAAGACTTGAAGGAACGATTCGGACATTATCTCCGGAATCTATGAAGAAGGTCAAGCATCGCATTGAAGCGCTAGTAAAAGGAATTGAGACAGGGTATGAATGTGAAGCAGTTATTGACTACGGTTCTATGTATCACCAGGTTTATAATAATGAGTCGATTACAAGGGAGTTTATCGATTATATTCAAAAGGAAACAGATGTATGTGTGATAAAATGCAAGGAAGCCATGACGGGAGAGGATTTTGGATATATGCTTGAAGAGATTCCAGGTCTTATGTTTTGGCTTGGTGTCGAATCCCCATTTGGTTTACACCATGCAAAACTAAATCCAAATGAAGATGCAATTGACGTGGCTGTAAAGGTAATTGCAAGCTATATTAGTTTTAAAGGGAATCAGATATAGAGGAGGGACAAGGCATTTTATTTTATTCTGCTGTAGAATCATGTTAAAATTAAGAAGAATAAAAGGAATATTGTTACATATCGAAAGTTTATTATCGAACGAAAAGGGCAAAACTTATTAAGGGAAAATCTTGATTATAATTAATAATAAGTATTTATTTAAATTAATTATAATTTAATATTGACTAAAAATAAGATTAGTCCTATAATGAGAAGTGTCAAAAGGATAGCGATTGAGAATTGCTATCAAAACTCATCTAATTTATTGGAGGGATTTGAAATGCCAGAACGTATGGTAGGTAAGCAAGCGCCACGCTTTGAAATGGATGCTGTAATGCCAAATAAAGAATTTAAAAAAGTAAGCCTTGAAGAAAATATGAAAAACGATAAATGGACAGTATTGTTCTTCTATCCAATGGACTTTACCTTTGTATGTCCAACTGAAATTACAGCGATGTCCGATCGTTATGAAGAGTTTGATGATCTTGACGCAGTTGTGATTGGTGCTTCAACTGACACTATTCATACTCACCTTGCATGGATCAAAACTGACCGTAAGGAAAACGGACTTGGCGATTTAAATTACCCATTAGCAGCTGATACTAACCATGTAGTTGCACGTGATTATGGTGTCTTAATTGAAGAAGAGGGTATTGCACTTCGTGGTTTATTCATCATTAGCCCAGAAGGTGAAATGATGTACTCTGTTGTTAACCACAACAACATTGGCCGTGACGTAGATGAAACTTTACGTGTGCTTCAAGCATTGCAAACTGGCGGCCTTTGCCCAGCAAACTGGAAGCCAGGACAAGCTACATTAAACGTGTAATTTAACCAAACATGATAGACCTAACCTTTCTAAGAGTTAGGTCTATTTTAAAATAGGGGGTTTAACATGAAGTTACGTGAACCAATGCCTGAGCTAACCGGTGCCACGGAATGGCTGAACGGTGAAGTTACCAGAGATGATTTAATCGGAGAAAAACCAACCTTGATTCATTTTTGGTCGATTAGCTGTCATTTATGTAAAGAAGCCATGCCCCAGGTCAATCAATTCCGTGATGATTTCAAGGAAAAATTAAATGTCGTTGCCGTTCATATGCCGCGATCTGAAAATGACTTGAATTTGGAAGAAATTAAGCAAGTGGCCGCTGAACATGGAATAACTCAACCGATTTTTGTCGATAGTGATCATAAATTAACAGAAGTCTTTGAAAATCAATATGTTCCAGCGTACTATGTTTTTGACCGCGAAGGCAAGCTCCGTCATTTTCAAGCAGGCGGAAGCGGTATGAAGATGCTTGAGAAACGTGTCAATCGGGTTTTAGATGAAATAGAAAAGACACAATAAGAAAATTAGTCTGAAGCTGTTCGTTGTTCTCAACGGACAGCTTTTTTGGTTGATTGGAAAACTCTTCTAATAGGATTTGTGCAGCTCCGCAAATGTCTTCACTCTTTGGGAGTAATATTTGTAAATAATGGAAATGGTCTAGAAAAATAATTGTTTTCCTGTAACCTTGCCTCCAGTTAATCGTCGGTAATAGTAAAGATGAATTTCAACGCATATCATTACTAATAGAGAATAAGGGGTGTCGTAAGTTGAAAAAACTAAAGAGATGGTTACCTATTTATCTTATTGCCGTGGTAGTTTGGTTAGCTGGTTGCAGTGCAATTAGTGAAGATAAGAGTGCAAAGATGAATGAAGGAAGTATGGATTCAGCAAAGTCTGGTAGTAGTGAGAAATCCTCTATTTCCGCGGATAAGAAAGATATGGCTAATAAAACAACAGGATTTGAAAAATTGGAAGTAACGAACAAAATGGTGATTTATCAAGCTGACTTACAGTTGAGAGTTAAGAAATTTAATCAAACTGTACAAAATTTGGAAGAAAAGGCGCTGAAATTCGGTGGCTATATTGCCGAATCCAATGTGACAAAAGAGGGCAAGGAGCAGGTAAGCGGTCGAATTACTATTAGAATACCGCAAAAGCATTTTCAGGAATTTTTGCATGATGCAGAAGGGCAAGCTGCAGAGGTGCTGCAGAGGAACATCACTGGACAGGATGTAACCGAGGAATATGTTGATCTTGATTCACGTTTAAAATCAAAAAGGGTCGTAGAGGAACGGCTTCTGTCCTTTATGAAGGGAGCTGCCAAAACAGAGGATTTATTAAAAATTTCCGCAGATTTAGCCGCTGTTCAAGAGGAGATTGAGACGATTGAAGGTAAGATGAAATTTTTAGAGAATCAAACAGCACTTTCCACTGTTACCATCACTCTTTATGAAAATAAGGTTGTAGTTCCGAATATTGATAAGGATAAACTAAATACATGGGAAAAAACGAAAAAACAATTTATGAAAAGTACCAATCTGTTATTATCCGGATTATCAGGCTTAGTTGTTTTTCTGATCGGAAATCTGCCCATATTATTGATTTTAGTGATTATTTCCATTTTGAGCTTTCTTTTTTATAAAAAAAGGAAGGCTCAAAATAGACAGGATTAACTAGTGATTTCACTCTATATATAAAATTGAAAAATGATGCTAAAATGATATTATATTAGATAAATGATATTGCTGGAGGAGTTAGTTGTGAAAAAAAGTTTCGCTGTCATTGGACTTGGCCGCTTCGGTGGAAGTATTTGCCGTACGCTCACTGATGAAGGTATGGAAGTATTAGGTATTGATGTAAATGAAGAACGTGTAAATGAATTCGCTATGATTGCTTCCCATGCGGTTGTTGGTGATACAACGGATGAGAATGTATTGAAAAGCCTTGGTATTCGAAATTTCGATCATGTAATTGTAGCAATTGGTGATGATATTCAATCAAGTATCTTAACCACGCTTATTTTAAAGGAATTAGGGGTTGGGTGTATTACCGCAAAGGCCCAAAATGATTATCATGAAAAAGTGCTGCGGAAAATTGGTGCAGACCATGTTGTTCACCCTGAACGAGATATGGGGAAACGAATTGCAACCAACATGGCGTCGAGTAATGTGGTTGACTATCTAGAGCTTTCTGATGAACATAGTATTGTGGAAATTGTTGCAAATGGAAAACTTAGCGGACACACGATAATGGATATGGATATTCGTAAGAAATATGGTTTGAACATTGTTGCCATTAAAAGAGGAGAAGAAATCATTGTCTCCCCTCAAGCAAAAGAAACTATTTATGTTAATGATGTATTAATAGTAATTGGAAATGATTCTGATATTGATCGGTTTGAAAGAAAGGTCTTAGAATAATGAAAAAAAGCGGAAGAACCTTAATCAGGTCTTCCGCTTTTCTTTTTATACTTCCATAATGATAGGTAAAATCATTGGTCTACGCTTTGTTTTTTCGTAAAGGAATGGTGCTAATGTGTCAGTGATTTCATTTTTAATTTCAGACCACTGACTTGTTTTCCGCTCCATAACCTTATTTAAGTGTTTGGTGATTAGATTTTGGGCATCGTTGATTAAATCACCGGATTCCCTCATATAGACAAATCCCCGTGATATTAGGTCTGGACCGGAGGCGATTTTAAATTCCTTCATATTAATGCTGACAACTACAACAACTAAGCCTTCTTCAGAAAGGATTCTGCGGTCGCGTAGGACGATATTTCCAATATCACCAACACCACTGCCATCGATATAAACTGAACCAGAAGGGATCTTTCCAGCAACCTGGGCCGTATCATCTGAGAGTGCTAATACTTCACCATTGTCCATAATAAAGCAATTTTCTTCTTCTACTCCACAATCGACTGCAAGCTTGGCGTGCATCCTTTGCATCCGGTATTCACCATGGATTGGCATAAAGAACTTCGGCTTAATTAAACGCAGCATTAGCTTTTGCTCTTCTTGTCCGCCGTGCCCGGAAGTATGGATATTGCTTAGTTTACCGTGAATGACTTCTGCACCAGCTCGATACAGCATATTAATTGTTCTGTTGACACTAATCGTGTTACCTGGAATAGGTGAGGATGAAAATACCACCGTATCTCCAGGGATTATCTGAATTTGCCTGTGTGTGCCATTTGCAATTCTTGAAAGAGCTGCCATCGCTTCCCCTTGGCTTCCAGTACAAAGAATCGTGACTTTATCTGCAGGCAAGCGATTAATTTGGTTGGCTTCAATAAATGTTTCCTTTGTCGCATTAATATAACCTAATTCAAGGCCAATATTGATAGCAGCTTCCATGCTTCGGCCAAAAACGGCTACTTTTCTACCATAAACAACAGCTGCCTCTACTACTTGCTGAAGTCTGTGGATATTAGAAGCAAATGTGGCAAAAATAATTCGACCATCTACCTTGCGGAAAATATCATCTATGCTTTCGCCAACACGTCGTTCGGACATGGTGAACTCTGGAATTTCGCTATTTGTACTATCTGAAAGTAAGCACAAAACACCTTCTTTTCCGATTTCAGCCATTTTGGTTAAATTGGCAGGTTCACCTACAGGAGTAAAATCAAATTTAAAATCACCTGTATGGACAATTTGCCCTGGTGGGGTTTTTACCACAATCCCGTAGGAATCAGGAATACTGTGGGTGGTTCGGAAAAAAGTAACCGATGTTTTGCGGAATTTAATTACATCGTCTTCTTTTATTTCAATTAGTTTTGCATTCCGTAATAAACCATGTTCTTCTAGTTTATTTTTAATTAATCCTAGGGCAAGTTTACCGCCATAGATTGGAATATTAACCTCGCGTAATAAATAAGGAATTCCGCCAATGTGATCTTCATGTCCGTGGGTCACAAATAAGCCTTTTATTTTATCTTCATTTTTCACGAGGTAAGTGTAATCAGGAATCACATAATCGATCCCTAATAGTTCATCTTCAGGGAACTTTATCCCGGCATCGATTAAAATGATTTCATCCTGGAATTGAACTGCATACGTGTTTTTGCCGATTTCACCTAAACCGCCTAGAGCAAAAACCGCAGTTTGATCATTTTTTACAAATTTCATAAATTATCCAATCTCCAATACTTTATAGTCTTCATTTTGTTGTTCATATTCTAAATAGGCTCCTTTAACTTCTCGAACAAATTCGACATTAAACCCGTAATCAGCAATTTTCGAGCGGACATCTCTTACTGATTCTCCTTCTATAAAGAGGGTTTTAGTGTTTTCTCTAACTGGAACTTGCTTGATGCTTTCCTGATAATATACCTTAAATATCATGATAATTTCGCTCCTAACTAATTCATAACTTTTTCTATTATATAAAACATTTTCATCTTTTTCATTTATTTTCTTTAAAAGCCCTTCAATAAATAAGAAAAGTATGTAAAAAGTGCCGCTGGTTAACAATTTACAATAACGAATGAGCCCTTCGCAAGTTTGAAGGGCCCTTAAAAATATTTAGGCAATGGATTTTTTTCGCAGTAATTCTTTCCACTGTTTTAAGAGCTTCTTCCTGAGCTTCTTTAACATAGTGGATCATCTCCTTACCTCTTATTTTATACGAACCTTGTCCAATGTAAAGCTACCAATGGCAGATAATTGAAATTTTTTTATCAAAGAGAGTCTTTTTTCTATTATTATATGATGAAAATGCTGATTATTTCATGGTTAATCATGGAATTTAGGTGACCGATAAAGAAATTGACATTTATTATAGTAAGGTTTAGTCTTTTTTAAAGAGAATGGACATTGAGCTGCATGGATTTACTGAAAGGAGCTTTATTAAGAATGAAAAAAATAGTCTTTTTTGACATAGACGGTACATTGCTTGATCATGAAAAAAGTCTTCCAGCAAGTACGAAAAAAGCAATCAAGTTATTAAAGGAAAACGGTGTATTTGTTGCGATTGCCACCGGCAGAGCGCCGTTTATGTTTGAGAGTTTACGCGAAGAACTTGAAATTGATTCTTTCGTAAGCTTTAATGGACAATTCGTCGTTTTTGAAAATGAAGTAATATATGAAAATCCTTTAAATGAAATTGCATTAAATAAACTTTTTCAGAATGCTAAGGTAAATAATCACCCAGTTGTTTTCATGAACGAAAAAACGATGAAGGCAAGTGTTGAGCACCACTCTTTTATTGAAACCAGTTTGGGTAGTTTAAATTTTTTACATCCAGAGAAAGATGCCTCTTTTTATCTCAATCGAAAAATGTACCAGTCGCTGCTATTTTGTAAAGAAGGGGAGGAAGAGAACTATTTTGCAGACTTCCCACAATTTAATTTCATTAGATGGCATACCTATTCTGTCGATGTTTTACCAAAAGGCGGATCGAAAGCGGAAGGTATTAAAAAAATGATTGAACGGTTAGGTTTTCAATTGAAGGATGTCTATGCCTTTGGGGATGGTTTGAATGACTTGGAAATGCTGGAAGCAGTTGGAACGGGTGTTTCCATGGGAAATGGTGTCCCTGAAGCGAAAGAGCTTGCCGATTTTATTACAAATGATGTTTCTGAGAATGGTATCTGGAACGGTCTTAAAAAATTGCAGCTGATCTAAGGTCCAACTACCAATCAGTGGGGGTTTTCTTATCCCTCTGATTGGCAATTGCACCAATTAGGCTATTTCGGGCAGTTGCACTATAAATTACGCTTAATGTTAAAGCTAACCCATGAATTGTGGTTTATACTGCCCGTTAATGCGTGATAAAAAGGAAGCTAAAGCTTAGAGCCGATGCTTTTCTATCTTTCAATGACAGTGGCGCCTTCAATCGGTAATAATGGATCATGTTTATCAATGTGGTCATAAAACATTACTCCATTCAAATGATCGATTTCATGCTGAAAGCAAATCGCTGGTAGACCTTTTAACCGAAGTTTAACTTCTTCACCCGCTAAATTAATCCCTTTGACAGTTACCCTAGCATGTCTCGGGACAAAGCCTGGAATGGCTTCATCCACTGAGAGACAGCCTTCACCTGACTGTAAATATGCCTTTTCAACAGAATGACTAATAATTTTAGGGTTAAATAACGCATAGCTATAAAGGATTCCTTTATCGTCCGTAAGATGAATAGCAATCATCCGTTTAGAAATATTTATTTGCGGTGCAGCTAATCCGATTCCTGGACGCAGGCCATATTGGGAAGCGATTTCGTTATTCTGGCTATTAATTACGTATTCTATAAGGCTGGATAGTGTCTGTTTATCCTCTTCTGATGGCGGCATAGCGACTTCAGTAGCCACTTTTCTAAGTGTGGGATGGCCATCTCTAATGATATCCTCCATCGTTAACATGAACCTTCACTCCTGTGTTTCATATAATTATTTACATTCATTAGTCTATCAAACAATAGATAAAATGTTAATCGTTGATTGTGGTTGGAACATCCAAAATCTGCACGCTTTTGGCACAGTATATTGTCAAACAACCTAAGTACCGATATAGTAAGAAGTGGTAGTAGTTAGGAGGTTGAAAAGTGTTATATTTTGAAAAAAAACGATTTGTTATATTTTTTATTGCTATTATTTTCATCTTATCAGGGTGCGCTGCTAAAAAGACACATGTTGAAAAGATTTATGATGTATTAGAGAATGTTGTAAAAAAGGAAAAGACTTTTGAGGAGCAGCAGAACCCTCTTGTTACCTTAGAAAAGAAAGAAAAAGAACTATATGACCAGATTATTGGGCTTGGTATGAAAGAATATGACCAAATAGTCAAGATTTCAGATGAAGCACTCCAGTTAACTGAAAAAAGAAAAGAACATATGGAAAAAGAAACAAATAGTCTCAAGGAATCTGAGAAGGAATTTAAGAAAGTGGCGGACATAAAAGAAAAAATTACTGACACTAAGCTTTCCAAATCAACAAATGAATTATATGATATTATGATGCAAAGATATCAAGCGCATGAAGTCCTGTACAAGGAATATTCAGTAGCCTTAACATATGATAAAGAATTATACCGGATGTTCAAGAATAAGAACCTTTCCCTAGATGAACTTGAAGCACAAATAAACAAACTAAATGGAACGTATAAAAAGGTTTATGCGGCAAATGAAAACTTTAATAAGCTTACAGAACAATACAACGAAAAGAAGCTGTTATTTTATAAAATGGCAGGTTTAAAATTGAATAAATAAGTATCTAACAATAGGAATCGGCTGAAAACAGCCGATTTTTTCTATATTATAACAAGTGACAAATTGGTGAAATTGTATATAACAGATATTGTATTAGAGTGATACAGATAAGGATTTTACATATATTGTTTTTAATATGATTGTATTGAAAAATTATAGTACGTAGTATTTGACGAGTGAAAATGAATGGTGTAAACTCATAAATGAGTTAAAAAAGTTGTATCATTGATGTTACATAAAATAATGATACAGAATAAGATATTGGTAGAATGAAGACTCTTTTTGTTTTATCTTGTCTTTTCTGTGAAAAAACTATTGTTTAGAACTTTGAAGACCTAGGCGGACACAATCCTATGTAATATCACAAGCTTTTTCAAAAAACAACGATAAAAAGAAGATGGCTAATCCAATCAAGCTTTTATTCGAAAGTTTTTTGGGTAATCTAACAAGGTGAATTAATATCTTAAAATTTAGCCCTGAATCGAAAGGAAGAGGTGACCAATATGACTTCTAAAACTAAGAACGCCAAGATTGATGTCAAAAAAGCACTCGATGTAGTAGAAGATCAATTTCAAACGCTTCAAATTTTAAATGAAGATGGCGAAGTTGTAAACGAAGCAGCAATGCCGGATTTAACAGATGAGCAGCTTCAAGAATTAATGCGCCGTATGGTATATACAAGAATTCTTGACCAACGTTCCATTTCTTTAAATCGCCAAGGAAGATTAGGTTTCTATGCTCCAACAGCTGGGCAAGAAGCATCACAGTTAGCATCTCAATTCGCACTTGAAAAAGAGGATTTCATTTTGCCGGGTTACCGTGATGTGCCACAAATTGTTTGGCATGGATTGCCCTTATACCAAGCATTTTTATGGTCAAGAGGACATTTGGAAGGTGGACAGATTCCTGAAGGAGTCAACGTAGCTATTCCTCAAATCATCATTGGTGCTCAATACGTTCAAACTGCTGGTGTGGCACTTGGAATGAAAAAACGCGGAGCAAAATCCGTTGCTATCACCTACACAGGAGACGGTGGAACTTCTCAAGGGGATTTCTATGAAGGAATTAACTTTGCAGGTGCATTCAATGCACCAGCTATCTTTATTATTCAAAACAACCGTTTTGCTATTTCAACTCCTGTTGATAAACAATCTGCAGCGAAGACGCTTGCTCAAAAGGCAGTCGCAGCCGGAATCCCAGGTATCGTAGTTGACGGTATGGATCCATTAGCTGTTTATGCGGCAACTCGTGATGCCCGTGAGCGTGCGATTAATGGTGAAGGACCTACACTGATTGAAACCTTAACATACCGTTATGGTCCACATACAATGGCTGGAGATGACCCAACTCGTTACCGTACAGCTGACCTTGATAATGAGTGGGAAAAGAAAGATCCGCTAGTTCGTTTCCGGAAATTCCTTGAAACGAAAGGTCTCTGGAGCGAGGACAAAGAAAATGAAGTAATCGAAAAAGCGAAGGAAGATATTAAAGAGGCCATTAAAAAGGCGGACGGTGCACCTAAACAAAAGGTTACTGATTTAATGTCCATTATGTTTGAAGAAATGCCTCATAACTTAAAAGAGCAATATGAAATATATAAAGAAAAGGAGTCGAAGTAAGCCATGGCTCAAATGACGATGATTCAAGCAATTACTGATGCATTGCGTACGGAATTGCGTAATGACCCGAATGTATTAGTTTTCGGAGAAGATGTGGGCGTAAACGGTGGTGTATTCCGTGCAACAGAAGGTTTGCAAAACGAATTTGGCGAAGATCGTGTCTTTGACACACCACTTGCTGAATCAGGAATCGGCGGTTTAGCTGTAGGTCTTAGTTTACAAGGCTTCCGTCCAGTTCCAGAAATTCAATTCTTCGGTTTTGTATATGAAGTTATGGATTCCATTTCTGGTCAAGCAGCTCGACTTCGTTATCGTACAGGAGGCAAATTCAATGCTCCTGTAACATTTCGTTCACCATTTGGAGGCGGCGTACATACACCTGATATGCACGCGGACAGCTTAGAAGGTCTTATGGCTCAACAACCTGGTGTAAAGGTTGTTATTCCATCAACTCCATATGATGCTAAAGGGCTTCTCATTTCATCAATCCGCGACAATGATCCGGTAATTTTCCTTGAGCATATGAAGTTATACCGTTCTTTCCGTCAAGAAGTTCCTGAAGGGGAATACACCATTCCACTAGGAAAAGCGGAAGTGAAACGTGAAGGGACCGATATATCAATTGTTACTTATGGTGCAATGGTTCACGAGTCATTGAAAGCAGCAGAAGAACTAGAGAAAGAAGGGTATTCTGCTGAAGTAATTGACTTACGTACAGTAAGTCCGATTGATATTGAAACCATAATTGCCTCTGTTGAAAAAACAGGTCGTGCAATTGTTGTTCAAGAAGCGCAAAAACAAGCTGGTATTGCGGCAAACGTTGTAGCTGAAATTAACGATCGTGCAATTTTAAACTTAGAAGCACCAGTATTGCGTGTGGCAGCACCAGATACAATATTTGCTTTCCCACAAGCTGAATCTGTTTGGTTACCAAATTATAAAGATGTAATTGAAACAGCTAAAAAAGTTTTAACGTTCTAAGAGACTTGGGAAATAGTTTATACTGTTTCCCTCTTGCTCATAAATAATGGAAGAACCAGATGGAAAAAATAGGAGGATGAGTTTCAGTGTCATTTCAATTTAAAATGCCTGATATCGGTGAAGGAATTCACGAGGGCGAA
>NZ_DALZYO010000021.1:0-4557 GCF_031988165.1 Neobacillus sp. | reverse complement strand
AAATCGTTAAATGGTTTATCAAGCCTGGCGATAAAGTCCAAGAAGATGATGTACTTTGTGAAATACAAAATGATAAAGCAGTTGTTGAAATTCCTTCCCCTGTCGAAGGAACAGTTATTGAAGTTTTAATTGGAGAAGGAACCGTTGCAACAGTTGGACAGGTTCTCGTCACCTTTGATGCACCAGGATACGAAAACTTGCAATTTAAAGGTGATCATAGTGATGATGAGCCTAAACAAGAAGAAAAGGCAGTTGCACCAGCACCAGAGGCTACACCGCAGGTCACACCTGCTGTAGCTACACCATCTGTACAACCACAAACAGAAGTTGATCCAAATCACCGTATTATTGCTATGCCATCTGTCCGGAAATTTGCGCGTGATAAAGGGGTAGAAATTGGTTTAGTTGCAGGAACAGGTAAAAACGGACGTATCTTGAAAACTGATATTGAAACATTCTTAACCGGTGGAGCTCAAGCAGTAGCACCGCTGGCTCAAGCTCCAGCTCCTGAAGCTGTAAATCATGTAGAAACTAAAGCAGCACCTATCCCGCAAGGTGAATATCCTGAAACTCGTGAGAAAATGAGCGGTATTCGTAAAGCAATTGCAAAAGCAATGGTTAACTCAAAACATACAGCTCCACACGTAACACTAATGGATGAAATAGATGTAACGAAACTTGTTGCTCATCGTAAAAAATTCAAAGAAGTGGCTGCTGCTAAAGGCATTAAGCTTACTTTCTTACCATATATCGTAAAAGCATTAACAAGTGCATTACGTGAATTCCCTGCGCTTAATACATCTCTTGATGATGCAACAAGTGAGATTATCCATAAGCACTACTATAATATTGGAATTGCTGCTGACACGGAAAAAGGCTTATTAGTTCCGGTAGTAAAAGATGCAGACCGTAAGTCTGTTTTCAGTATTTCTAATGAAATTAATGAACTTGCAGGAAAAGCCCGTGATGGAAAGCTTTCACCTAACGAAATGAAGGGTGCGTCATGTACGATCTCAAATATTGGTTCTGCAGGTGGACAATGGTTTACTCCTGTTATTAACCACCCAGAAGTAGCTATCTTGGGTGTAGGTAGAATCGCTGAAAAACCAATTGTAAGAGATGGGGAAATTGTTGCTGCACCTGTATTGGCCCTTTCTTTAAGCTTTGACCACCGCATGATTGATGGTGCAACAGCACAAAATGCATTGAATCATATTAAACGTTTATTGAACGATCCAGAACTATTGTTAATGGAGGCGTAATAAAATGGTAGTAGGAGATTTCCCAATTGAAACAGATACTATAGTAATTGGTGCAGGTCCTGGGGGTTATGTTGCCGCGATTCGTGCAGCACAGCTTGGACAAAAAGTAACAATTGTTGAAAAGGAATATGTTGGCGGTGTTTGTTTAAATGTTGGCTGTATTCCTTCCAAAGCATTGATTTCAGCAGGTCACCGCTACGAAACAGCGATACATTCTGAAGCATTCGGAATTACAGCTGAAAATGTAAAAGTTGATTTTTCAAAGGTTCAACAATTTAAAGACGGAATCGTGAAAAAGTTAACTGGTGGTGTTGAAGGGTTATTAAAAGGAAATAAAGTGAACATTGTTCGTGGTGAAGCATACTTTGTGGATGCTAATACACTTCGTGTAATGGACGATAATTCTGCGCAAACCTATACCTTTAAAAATGCGATTATTGCAACTGGATCTCGTCCAATTGAGCTGCCAACATTTAAATATTCAAAACGCGTTCTTAATTCTACAGGAGCACTTAACTTAGCTGAAATTCCGGAAAAAATCGTTGTCATCGGCGGCGGTGTAATCGGTATTGAACTAGGGGGTGCATATGCAAACTTTGGTAGCCAAGTTACCATCTTAGAGGGTGCAGATGAAATCCTAGGTCTTGGAATTTTTGATAAGCAAATGGCTGCACTTGTTAAGCGCAGCATGAAGAAAAAAGGTGCGGAATTCTATACAAAAGCATTGGCTAAGGGCGTAGAAGAAACTGAAAATGGTGTAATTGTAACCTTCGAATCAAAAGGCGAAGAAATGAAACTCGAGGCTGATTATGTATTTGTAATGGTTGGACGCCGTCCTAACACTGATGAGATGGGTCTTGAACAAGTTGGTGTGAAAGTAAGTGATCGCGGGATTATTGAAATCGACAAACAATGTCGTACTAATATTAGCAATATTTACGCCATTGGTGATGTTGTTCAGGGTCCTCAATTAGCACATAAGGCATCATATGAAGCCAAAATTGCTGCTGAGGCAATTGCTGGCCACGCTTCAGTAATTGATTACTTAGGAATTCCGGCGGTTGTTTTCTCCGAACCTGAATTAGCTTCAGTCGGTTATACAGAAACGCAGGCTAAAGATGAAGGTATCGCTGTAATTGCGGCTAAATTCCCATTTGCTGCAAATGGTCGTGCCTTATCCTTGGATAGCGGTGATGGATTCTTAAAACTAATTACTCGTAAAGAAGACGGGCTGGTAATTGGAGCACAGATTGCCGGTGCAAGTGCATCAGATATGATTGCAGAATTGGGTCTTGCCATTGAAGCTGGAATGACAGCAGAAGATCTTGCCATGACCATTCATGCCCACCCAACACTTGGTGAAATTACAATGGAAGCAGCTGAAGTTGCATTAGGAACTCCTATACATGTAATCAAATAATGTAAAAAATAAGTCCTTTTCGTAAAAATGCGAAAAGGACTTTACTTTTTTAAAGCGAATATTATCTATATTATCATGTTTTTTGAATATACTTTTGCGAGGAGGGAAAAAATATCTTACTAACAGATTTATCACATATACTTAACCACAAAGGTTTGAGTATGAAAGAATGATTAATGTATGATGAGTGGTGATGATATGAAGGCTTATCTTGTCATAATTTTACAGTTTTTCATTTGGAGTGGATATACTTTTATTGAATGGTTATCAAAGCATGATCAACTGATATATAAGGTCTTGATGTTTTTTATATTTTTTTATTTAGCTTTCATAATTGGAAACCATGTGACAAAATCAGTACGGAAAACTCTCTTTATCACTTCATTAAGCTTGGTTATTTATACTTCGATTCATTATACATTGGCACAATTTATCCATTAAAAAAGCTCCTTTATGGAGCCGGTTTCGCCTTTACTTTCTTGGGTAGTAATACATGATTCTTTCGTTAAAAAGGTGTAGTTCTCCTTGCAGTTTTTTAGCAAGAAATTTACAAAATTCATTGGCCTTTCCTTTGTCACCAAATGTGGATTGGTCAGGTAGTGTGACCTGTATGTATGTTTGTTCGCTTTCTACGCCATCTTCACTTCTAACGGTTTCCGTATCAACACCTATTAATATAGTATTGTAGCGTTCATGGTTAGATTGTAAGTAAAACCATTTTCCTTTACCTTCCTCGGTTTCTTTCATGGCGTACGGAAAAGCATTTTCTCCGTATTGCCAATTCAATTGGGTTCCCGTTTTTACAGTAATATTTTTATAATAATGAATTAGCTCCTTAACCTCATCAATGGTTACTGTTTGTTTTGCAGATGAAGGCACAAGCTTAATAAAGGAATTATCAGCCATCATCATTACCCCCCTATTGGTCCATGTTATATGCTCTTCTATTCTAGCATTGAATAAAAAGTGCTGACAACACTTATAGAAATAAATTGCCAAGTTTCTTGTTATTCCACTGAAAATGAATTATAATAATATTCTAAATATTTAAAGAAAAGGAGGAGCCAAATGGAACTTTTTGATAAGCTCTATGATGAGCACGAAAACACAAAAGTAAGGTTTATTGGATTTACCACAGAGGATACCCGTTATGACTTTGGAATTGTTTATACCAATATGTTTTTTGGAAAGCCGCTTGTAATCTGCATGCAAACTGGACGTTCAACCCTCCTCGACCCAAAAGAAATTGAAGATATAGATTACCTTCAAACCGTATTCCGGATCCCAGATAAACAACAGGCCGCAGAATTAGCTGAGTTTTTTCGCGATACACTTCCGTCCATTCCTTTTGTCACTCAATATGAATAAAAATTACCGAAGAGGCCTGAATGGGGCCTTTTTTGATGAAATAATTTTAATTGTGACATACAAATTAGGCTTGAAATTTCAAATGTGATATATTATTATTGTATTAAGGATGTTTAAGCGCTTTCATATTATGATCATTCATTAAAGAAAAGGGGATTGAACAGATGGGTACTCTTGTATGCCAAACATGTAACTCTACTATTGATCATTTTGAAGATGAAAAAGTAACAGTGCTTTACTCAAAATGTAATTGTTGCGATGACCATCACGTTGACGAAGAAGTATAAATAAGATAAATAATAAAAACAGGATTCCGTATATATGGAATCCCCAGATTGTCGAGAAAGGGTATATTTCTCGACAATTTTTTTTAAATAATGGATTTGCCCTGCTAACTGGCCTGTTGATTTCCGCTCCAGGCACTCGCTTTCCGAGGGGAGGTCTCCGGGAGCCTCCTCGGCTCCTTTGGAGCCTGCGGGGTCTCCCGTGACCTCTCTATCCCGCAGG